>CAJQKX010000135.1 GCA_905479025.1 uncultured Paraglaciecola sp. | reverse complement strand
CCAGCATGCAGAGGCAGGAGCGGCGCAAGGGTGGGCCGGTATCACGTCGCACCACGGACACCCACAAACTGATACGCTACCAGCGCAATGGCATCGCTCGGTTATCGAGGGCTATTCGGCAGGGCTAGACAAAAAAATAACAAAACGAAGCCAAAGTGTTTAACATGCGATAAATACCCGTATCAAGCGCAATAAAAAAGGCTGACTAATACGCAGCCTTTTTAGTATTTGGCTCCGCTTGCTCCTGAAATAACTTCTTCCTCATATTTCTATGCCCAATACAAAAAGATTCCGACTTAATCTAAATGGAGGAATATAGCTGTAACATTAATATTGTCAGTGGAGCTGATAAGAATTTCACTGGTTTCTGCCTCAATATCCCCCTCCCAATGCGAAAATCTATAACCATCGTTGGGCATAGCTGTTACGGTAACAGGAACGCCGTCGAAGTAAGAACCTTTCCATTGTTCTTGTGGCAATAAAAGTGAATTTACAGATATCCGCCCACGATTTTCTTCATTTACTTCAATATTTAGGTCAAAAATTCCTGACAAATTAAAATAATGTAGTATGTGATTTCTTAGCGCAGGTATGCGGTTCTCCGCAAAAGTTTCAATTACCGATACTCTGTTAATCCAGGGAGTAAGAGGTGGATTTTCTTCTCTCCACCGATCAAAGTGTTTCTGCATTTCACTCTCAATATCAATTACATAGCTTGCTATTGCGTTTATAGTATTTGTTGGACTAAACCTCCCATTGAAATCATCAGCAAACTGATTAAGCAGTTTATTACGGAATTCGTCATTGTCTATTAATTTCCGGAGTAGTAACGTTGACCAAGGTGGATTTGGATGAGCAGGGCCACTGTCACTGAGGGCGAACGCAAGAGTGTTGTTTAAATAAGCAGACTCATTATATAGACCCCAACCAAAGTCCGTATCATAAAGAATCCAACGCCATTTTGTTTCTGGAGAATTCCAAAACTTTATGTTATTTCCGGGCCAATCTGTATTGTCAAAGAAAATCTGCGCTACTTGATATTTAATAAAGTTATCAATATCGATGTAAGTCGCAACATAATCGAAATTGTTTTGGTCTGATAAGCTGTTTTCAGCTACGAAATCTATGAGAGTTTTGTAAGCGTCGGCACTTCCTTCTATTGCAGTTCCTTCAAGTTCGAGTAAATTTATTTCACTTTTACTAACATTAATTTTGTCATCTAAAAAGTGTTCACTTATTTTTTCTCGAATATTGTAGAAACCCCAGTACTCGCCATTAATGTAGACCACTGCAGCGCGAGATTCTTGAAATTCTAAGCCACTATTTCGCATTAACCTAGTCGCGAAAGCGTCCCGCATGTTTCCTGCCATCCAGTCATTGCCAGTATTTCGCAGAACTATTGACTGGAAACTGTCATATTCTAAAGCCGGGAACAGAGGGTATTTTAGTTCACTGTATCCATAGCGGCCACGAGCAAAGATAGAAAGTGAACGTTGCGGAAATGCTCTAGACCAGCCTCCATAAATTTTAATACCAGCATCAATAGCCACACCTAAGTCACCATTTTCCTCATAAAAAGCAAAATGGATATCCCTCTCCCAATCCTGCCAAAAATTGGCTCCATGGTATGGGAAACTGTCTGAGTAGTTCTGGTTCGATCCAAAAGCATATATTCCAGTGAGAGGATCAAATAAATTAGAAGGTTCACTAATTAATGTAACGATTGGTAAATCATGGGAATCGGACGTAATGTAGGTGCGGCTTTCCGTAGGTGATGGAATGAAGTTATCTCTAAAAATTCTCGCACGTATCACGGTATTGTCACTCACCGAGATGGGAGCGATATATCTGACAGAGTTTTCGTCAGGTACTGATGCGTCAAGTGTATATCTAATTACTTCATTACTTTGAGACCCATCTAAGCTTACCTCTTGCAGATAAAATTCCCCACCATCATGGGAAAATAAAACCTCCGATGATACCAGACCATCATACTCTTGCGTTGTATTCGCTGACCCTGGTGTGGGCAAAGAATAGTACACGATGGTCTGATCTAATCCAGAACGACCAATAGAAACATTTGTAGAAAGTCCGTATACCTCTAACCTATCTTCTTTACCCTCAGGGCTAACCAAAGTTAAGGTTTCACCATCACTAGATAATTTGAAGTTCGTATGTAGATTATTTTCCTCATCTACAAAGTCTTTTTTAGAGGCCCAAACTCGCAAATAGCTCTCAGATTTTATTATTATCTCGGGAAAGTTCCATTTATCAAGTTCTTCACTATCGTCTGTCACGCTCCAATTTGCGAGATTGATTTCTGAACTAGTACCGTTATAGATTTCAAACCAATCTGGAGTATCACCCTGTAGGTCGGTAAAAATAGAATTGGAAGATGAAGCCTCTGAAATTATTATCCCAACTGTATCGACAGTCCCGTCTATATCAGAGTTGGGCACTGTGGCTACTTTTTCTGATGAACTGTTGCATCCAGCTAAGAAGCTGAGAAAGAATAGAGCCCATATTTTTGAAAAATTTTTCATCGGGGTAGGATACATCCAACCACTACATCCTTAAACTTTTATTTTTATAGATGCTTTATTAAAATCGTAAAGACGTGGATTAAACAGTTTTTAAATTAACATGGGTTAGTCCTCTTCGCAGATAAAGGATCCCCTGGAGCTGTTACCATTTGCAAGGGATGTAGTCCAAGTAAAGCTAGAGGGTGATATGGATTCTGTTGTCTGATGACTATAAAGGGTATCGCAAATCAATACGAAATTAGTAAAGGACATTTATTTAGCCTAGTAATGAGAGCTTAGCGAAGAAAGAAAACAACATAACGAAGCCAAATCCAACTCCAAA
>CAJQKX010000134.1 GCA_905479025.1 uncultured Paraglaciecola sp. | reverse complement strand
TGAAGCTGAATATAAAGATGTGTTTATTGATTTATCTACCAATATGCAATTAAAGGCTCCAATTTGGCTCAGAGTTAATACTCGCAAGATTTCTCATGCACAATTTGCTGAAGAGCTAAAAAAAGCAAGTATCGAATTTACTGATCCTATCGGACATCCAGAAGCTTTTATATTGTTAAAGGGTTATGACGTAACTAGCTTGCCCGGTTTTGATTCAGGGTGGTTTGCTGTACAAGATGGAGCTGCACAACTTGCAGCCCATTACCTTAAGCCTGAACAAGGTGAATCAATATTAGATTGTTGTGCTGCACCAGGTGGTAAAATTTGTCATATAATTGAATTAGAACCGAATATTTCTAAAACAGTTGCTTTAGAAATAGATGAAAAACGCGCTCTAAAAATCAAAGAAAATTTAGTTAGGTTAGGGCATGACGCAGATATTGTAGTGGGTGACGCAAGCATGCCAGAAAAATGGTGGGATGGGCGATTGTTCGACCGAGTGCTACTCGATGCACCGTGCTCTGCCACTGGTATTATCCGCCGACACCCTGACATAAAATGGCTGCGTAAGGCCAAGGATATTGATGTACTTGTGAACCTACAAAAGCAAATATTAGATGCTATATGGCCACTCATTAAACCTGGCGGGACTATGCTTTATGTTACTTGTTCTATTTTACCCGAAGAAAACCATCTACAAATACGTGACTTTTTATCAAGAACAGATAACGCATTGATAGATAAAACTTTTTATAACGATTCTGTGGACAGTCCGGGTAAACAGATTTTACCCGGAGATCAACAAATGGATGGTTTCTATTATGCGCGACTGCTAAAGTCTCCAAAATAATAAGGTTTACATACCACTAATGAAAATAATTATTCTTGGTGCTGGCCAAGTTGGCGCCACTTTAGCTGAAAATTTAGTCGGTGAAAAAAATGAAATCACCGTCATCGATTCAGATCCAGAGACTCTAAGGCATCTTCAAGATAGATTAGATTTACAAGTTGTAGCGGGTATGGGCTCGCATCCAGATGTGCTAAAAAAAGCAGGAGCAGAAGATGCTGACATGCTAATTGCTGTAACCAACAGCGATGAAAGTAACATGATGGCTTGTCAGGTTGCTTATAGCTTATTCAAAACGCCAACAAAAATTGCCCGTGTTCGCTCTGAACAATACATCATCTATCAAGAACAGCTGTTTAAGCATCAAGACGTACCTGTCGATCATCTTATTGCCCCAGAACAACTTGTTACAAAGGCCATAAAACGCCTGATAGATTATCCAGGTGCATTACAAGTGGTTGAATTTGCCGATGGCAAAGCTAGCTTAGTAGCGATTAAAGCTTATTATGGTGGCTTATTGGTAGGCCATGCACTGTCCACCTAAAAGAGCATATCCCTAATGTTGAAACGCGTGTAGCTGCTATATACCGAAGAGGTAAACCGATTCGTCCGCTTGGGACAACTATTATTGAAGCTGATGATGAAGTGTTTTTTATCGCAGCTACAAAACATATTCGCACGGTTATGAGTGAACTACAAAAACTCGAGTCAAGTTACAAGCGTATTATGATCGCAGGAGGCGGCCTAATTGGTGCTGGACTAGCAAAGTTACTCGAACACAATCACAATGTGAAATTAATTGAATTTAACCATGAAAGGGCTAAGTATCTCTCTGCACATTTAGATAAAACAATCGTATTTGCTGGTGATGCCTCAGATCATGAGTTATTAACCGAAGAAAATGTCGAACAAGTTGACGCTTTTATCGCCGTCACCAACGATGACGAAGCCAACATTATGTCAGCGATGTTAGCGAAAAAGCTTGGCGCACAAAAAGCTATGGTCCTGATACAACGAGGAGCCTATGTTGATTTAGTTCAAGGTGGTGATATTGATATAGCGTTCTCTCCACAGCAGGCCACCATCTCAGCGCTTCTCACTCATATAAGACGAGGAGATATAGTGAACGTATACTCACTAAGAAGAGGAGCAGCAGAAGCCATTGAAGCTATTGCACATGGTGATCGAAACACATCCAAGGTAGTTGGACGAGAAATCCGTGAAATAAACCTTCCTCCAGGCACCACCATAGGTGCCATAGTCCGTAGTGAAGAAGTCATCATTGCTCACGGAGACACAAAGATTGAAGCCAACGACCACGTTATACTTTTTTTAGTGGATAAGAAATTTGTAAGTCACGTAGAGAAATTATTTCAGCCCAGTGCGTTATTTTTTGGCTAAATATGAATTTAGTCTTTGCTCTTATAACTTTACAAAACCACAAAAAATCTTATAAAGTTAAAGCAATTGGTACAAGAGCATAACCTTCCAAGGCTGTGAATATCGATTATCAAGCAAATCAGTGGTAATGGTTACTCTCCGGTCGATAACCCTGCATATGTTCAATGTAGTATGAATGTATTTGTCCGAAATTCAGATAAAACCCTAACATTATTTACTAGTCACTATTTATAGAGTGGCTTTGAAGGTGTCTCTACTGGTGCTGCAATTAGTTATGCAACAGGAAGATATACCGAACTCAAGTCATCACGGCTGTTGATAAAGCCAATATAGAGCTCGAAGAGGCCCAACTTCTTATGTCTAGTAAAACTAGCCTTCGCTATGGCGTCTTTTTTCTAACCAATTAAAATGTATTTAATGACAATATTGGTCTGTATACATTTCTTGATCTTCGATCTATGTATAAATTATTAACTCCTCCAAAAAGTAGGTGAAAATAGCACTAACAATGAAAATACTTCTAACCGACCAAAAAGCATTGCTATTATTAACAACCATTTACCACTATCAGACACATCAGCGTAGGTAGCAGCCACAGATCCTAATCCTGGACCTAAGTTATTAAGTGTTGCCGCAGTTGCGCTAAAAGCCGTCACGTCATCCATCCCAGTAGCGATCAGTCCAACCATAATAATCACAAAAATCATCGCATAGGCTGAAAAGAAACCCCAGACAGCTTCGACAACTCTGTCTGGTAAGGCTCTTTCACCTAATTTTACAGAGTAAACCGCTTTGGGATGGATTAACCGGTCGACTTCTCTTTTACCTTGTAAATATAGTAAAAAAACTCGAATAACTTTTAAGCCTCCTCCAGTCGAGCCTGCACATCCACCAATAAAGCTTGAGAAAATTAGCATGATAGGCAAAAACACAGGCCAGTTAGAGAAATCTGTAGTGGTAAAACCCGCGGTTGTACTAATAGATACAGATTGAATCAAGGCTTGGTCAAAAGCTATTCCCGCATCGGCAAACCAACTGAATTGAATTAACACAATAAAACAAATCAGCACCAACCTAATTTGAATGATAAAAAATGCTTTGAGCTCAGGGTCATAGAAATAGC
>CAJQKX010000133.1 GCA_905479025.1 uncultured Paraglaciecola sp. | reverse complement strand
CTCCATAATTAAAAACATCAATTGGCTTCCCAGATAATATGCTCTTTGTGAACATAAATAGAGCCATATCGGGCCTGCCCCAAGGACCATAAACAGTAAAAAATCGCAAGCCAGTCGTAGGTAAGTTAAACAAGTGACTGTATGTATGAGCCATCAGTTCATTTGATTTTTTTGATGCAGCATATAAACTCACCGGATGATCGACATTATTATGAATTGAAAATGGATAATTCGTATTTGCACCATAGACTGAGCTACTGGACGCAAATACTAAATGTTCGACACTATAATGCCTACAACCCTCTAAAATATTGAGGAAGCCAAGGACATTTGTATTGATATAAGCATGAGGATTTTCCAAAGAGTATCTGACGCCAGCCTGAGCTGCCAGATTTACAACTCGGGAGGGTTCATACTTTTTAAATATTTCGAAAATTGAGTCTTTGTCTTCAATGTCAAGCCTAATATCAGTGAAATTTTTATAATCACAAATTCTGGCAAGTCGAGACTCTTTAAGCTTTACATCATAATAACTATTGAGATTGTCGATGCCAATTACCTCATCACCTCGTTCAAGCAATCTTTTAGCTAGCGCAGAACCAATGAATCCAGCGGATCCAGTAACAAGAACTTTCATATTCTCAAATAACTCCTAATGTTTGAAAAAACTTATAAATGCCCATCGACGCCATTTATAACTGACATAGTTTTTATATCGCTAACGATACATTTATCTTTCCACAGTGCTTTTATATTTTCTACACTCAAGTCCTTAAAAACTTTATGAGTTGTGCATAAGAAAAAACCCTTCATGTCTCTGAGCGCATCCAAATTTTTACTTAACGGTATATTACCAATCTTTAACTTTGTTAAATCCAATACAAACTTCAAACTACTCGCGCTATGATTTAATTTTCTCATTAAACCAATTGATCGTGTGCGTTAATCCACTCTCCATATCATAAGTTGGCGTCCAGCCTATGCTGCTTAGGCGCTCATTATTACTGACTAATGTTCTTGGTAATTTAGAGGGTATGGGATTATTTAAAATTTCTAAATATCCAAAATGACCTATTTTTACCTCTATATTCTCGACAATTTCTCGGATTTTTATCCCTGATCCAGAGCCAATATTAACCACTCCCTCGAATTGACTAGTCGTTAACAAAACAAAAGCTTTAGCAACATCACTTACATGTAAATAATCACGAATAAGATCTGCATTACTGCATATGATCTTCTCTTCACGAATCAATCCTTGAATGACAGAAGAAACCAAACGATCAGGATGATCGTGGGGCCCATAGATAGAAAAAACTCTTCCCCACACAAGAGATAATCCTTGCTGCGAAGCATAACAAGACAGCATTGAATGCAGCGAATTTTTACACACACCGTACAAAGTCAATGGGGATAGTGGAGTTTTCTCTTCGACATACGAGTCATAACCCCAATCATATTCTGCACAAGTACCTGCTGCAACAACTCTTTTCCCACCTATCGCAGCAAACTCTTTAAATAAAGTTAAACTTGCTTTAACCCAGTTATAGTTTTCAATTGAAGTCCAAAATTTACCCGGCTCAGCATACCAAGCAAGATGCAACAAATGCGATGGTTGTATATTGTGTATTAGCCTTATACTTTGTTCGCTATCAAGTAAATCTACCTTATGCCAATGAACTGTCTCATCTGATTGAGACTTTGACGACACTGCGTGTACCTCATATCCCAGCGCGCTGAGCTGAGCACAACAATGGCGTCCTATAAACCCAGAAGCGCCCGTCACAAGTATCTTCATTAAACTACTCTCAGTTCCGGCACTGCAATGACAAACTTTGCACCCCACTCCCTTACATAACTATTCGCATTCATCACTTCTGGAGCAATGTTCCATGGAAGGATCAATATATAGTCTGGCTTTTGATCTTTTAATACTTCAGGTGAGAGTATTGGGATATGACTACCAGGCATATACTTACCTTGTTTAGAGGGTGCAGCATCACAGACATAGGGCAATAAATCAGGTCGTATTCCTGCATAATTAAGAATAGTATTGCCTTTAGCTGCCGCACCATATGCAGCGACCGACTTTCCACATTTTCTTTGCTCAATAAGAAAACTAATAAGAGTATTCTTTACTGACTCAGCTCGGGTTTTAAACTCACGATATATGGTAATATCCGTTAGTCCATTTTTTGATTCTTGTTCAAGAATCTGACTTACTCTAACACTATTAACTCTCGCATTATCCTCATGACAACCGTAAACACGCAAACTACCACCGTGCGTCTCCAGCTCTTCGACATCCCAAATTCGAAGACCCTGGCTACTAAAGATACTACTTACTGCGGTAAGTGAAAGATAAGAAAAATGTTCGTGGTATGCAGTATCAAATTGGGTATGTTCAATTAAACGCATCAGATGCGGGAACTCAAGAGTAACTACCCCATCCAACTTCAGTATTGTTTTCAGACCTTTAGTAAAATCATTAATGTCAGGAACATGCGCGTAGACATTATTACCGATAATTAAATCTGCCAACTTCTCCTCGGCAGCAAGTTTTTGAGCTAGTTCAGAACCAAAGAATTCTCTGATGACTGGTACTCCCAGTTTTTCTGCCGCAATAGCTGTACTAGCCGTCGGTTCTATACCTAAACAAGGAATATTCTCAGCAACAAAATT
>CAJQKX010000132.1 GCA_905479025.1 uncultured Paraglaciecola sp. | reverse complement strand
ATTGTCAGCAAAAATATTTAAATTCAGGCTCAACACATTATCCCACCTTGCTTGTTAGACTTGAATTGCAAGCCAACAATACAGTCTTGATAACCCATATTCGTCCAATCCAATTCACTGCTGATATGCAAATTGGCAATTTCCCTAATGACGGGGTTGAAGCCCTCACCTTTGGTCAAGCCAGAACTTTATATGTAGGCATTGAGAAAGACATTAAAAAACAAGCCAGAGTTTTTTCTTTGCAAATGCACAGCGCGTTTTGGCAATCAGATGAATTTGCAATAGTGACTGACGTTGCTTTGAATTTACCGACATTTGAAAGTGGTAATCACCCTATTAACGGCATGAACTATTACCAAACAGCTGATGGTCGAGAATTTTTACTGATGGCCGCCAGAAACGATGAAACATTATGGGTGGTAGATTTATCCGGTCAAAAAGAAACTACTATTTTGCCTATCGATTTTTTTGCTGAAATTCATATTAGCAGTGAAGGATGTGAAAACTATGAAGTCATGGACAACGCTTCTATAGAAGGGGTAGCGGTAGTGGATAACACCTTATGGCTGGTTAACGACCCTTGGAAGGCAGTGTACCTAAATAATATTCAGTGTGTGCAAAATCGTGCACATTACCAACAGTTTGCTCCACTGCTGTTTAGCGTGCCCATACAAACAAAATGGTTCGACTAGTTTGAACTATGTTAAGCAATAATATGTAATCTTATTTCAGGATTATTTCACTTTCATTTTCACTTAGTTTGGTTATATCACTCTGTCCTTGTTCAATCAGCAAGATAAATTGCTTGAGTTAACATAGTATTGACCGCCATTTTTAATGTCAAAAGCGAGCACAGCGAGTAAAATAAGACATGGTGAATGTAATCCACTATGTCTTTATTAACGTAAAAAAATTATGAACAAACAAATGTGCTGGCTAAATGATCCAAAATTCTCCCCTCACCATCTTTTATGATGGCTATTGCCCTTTGTGTTCGATAGAGATGAACAAATTAAAGCAATTAGATAAACAAAAAAATATTATGTTTGTTGATATTCACGCACCTGCTTTCTCTGTCGATTATCCACACCTAGATTGGCAGGTATTAGATGCACGGATCCACGGTTACTTAGCTGATGGTACTTTGATCAGTGGATTAGATGTAACCTATTTAGCTTGGAAACTGGTGGGCAAAGGTTGGGTATATGCGCCTCTAAGGTGGCCGGTCATAAAATGGTTTGCTGATATAGCCTACAATATTTTTGCTAAATATCGCCACCGTATCTCTTATCTTTTAACCGGAAAAAAACGCTGTGTACCCTGTGAGAATAAAGGTGAAAAAGTAGATGTTTAAAGGTAATGCATTGGTGATAGGTGCCTCAGGAGGCATCGGTAAAGCGCTAGTTAAAAAACTATATGAATCAGGCGATTACCAGTATGTGTTCGCCGTGTCTCGCTCATTACCTGCGGCGCCTATAGAAGGCGTGCAATATCATACCCTTGATTCTGAAAACGAAAATTTGGTGGCTCAATATTGTCAACAACTTAAGCAAGCTGGTGGTCAATTTAGTCTAGTTGTATGTTGCATCGGAGCATTACATGCAATCGGCGTTGACAATCAAACAATCATGCCTGAAAAACGTTTAGAAGATATTCAAAAAGATCAGCTAAGTTTTTACTTCACCACTAACGCTATATTACCGGCTATATGGTTAAAACATGTAGAGCCATTATTAAAAGGAACTGAGCCGTCTAAATTAGTTTTTTTTAGTGCTAGAGTAGGCAGTATTAGTGACAATAACCTAGGTGGCTGGTATGGGTATAGAGCCAGTAAGTCGGCACTCAATATGATGATAAAATGCGCACAAATTGAATGCCAAAGACGGGCGAAAAACGTTTGTTTGATCAGTTATCACCCTGGCACAGTTGAAACAGAGCTTTCAAAACCGTTTCAGTCTAAGGTACCTAAAAATAAATTATTTACTACTGACTTTACTGTCACACAGTTACTAAACATCATTCCTAATCTAACTGCAGAAAACGGCCCACACTACATTGATTGGCAAGGTAAGAGCATCCCTTGGTAACGCGTTGCAAATGATTTTCAGCGTTTTGTTGTGGCCGTATTGCCAACATAAAAGACTTTCTGAAAATCTGCTGGTAATATCTATCCAAATTATAAAAATAAAATAGGATAGGTTATGAGCGCACCCCGCGAACAATTTGGTTCACGTTTAGGTTTTATTCTAGCTGCAGCTGGTTCAGCCGTAGGTATCGGTAATATGGTGGGTTTTCCCGTTGCGGCGACTAAAAACGGTGGTGGCGCGTTTTTGTTAATCTATGCCATCTTTGTGGCGTTTATTTGTTTACCTGTAATGTTGGCTGAAATGTCTGTGGGTAGGCACAGTCGTAAAGATCCCCTCGGTGCCTATTCTTCTATGTCAGATGGGCATAAAGGCTGGAAAGTAGCAGGTTGGCTTTCGATTATTACACCCTTCATGATTGCTGTTTTTTACTTGGTTATCACTGTTTGGATATTCGGTTATTTGTTTCATTCTGTGACGGGTAATCTAGATATGCTTGCTGCACCCGATACCTTTGGCTCTTTCATTAATGGTTACGACTTGTTTTATTACATGGTCGGCGTACTGGCTATTATCTATTTGATTTTGCAAGGTGGGGTCAAACAAGGAATTGAAAAAGCTGCGAAATTTATGATGCCTACCTTGTTTATTATGCTGATAGTCCTAGTGATTTTTGTGTTGACCTTGGACAATGCCTTTGAAGGCGTGAAATATTATGTGATACCTGATTTTAGCAAAATTAACGCTTCTGTGGTCAATGGTGCGTTATCTCAGGCATTCTTTTCATTGTCTTTGGGTATGGGGATCATGATCACCTATGGCTCTTATTTAGATAAAAAGACAGATGTGCCCGGCTCTGCAAAAATGGTCGCTTTGTTAGATACGGCTGTGGCTTTTATTGCGGGTTTATTGATTCTACCCGCCGTGTTTTCATTTAATCCTGATATCAACACCAATGATTTAAGTGACTCGTCAGTGGGTATGATTTTTACATTCTTGCCTAAAATATTTTTGGCCTTACAAGCCACTATTGGTTACGTGGGCGCCAGTGCTGTGGCTAGCTTTTTCTTTTTATTAGTGTTTTTTGCTGCTATCACTTCGATTGTTTCTATATTCGAAGTACCAGTCGCTGCATTGATGGAAGAGAAAAAATTCAGTCGCCGTAAAGCTTTGGGCTGGATGGGATTACTTTTGGTGGTTATGGCGTTAATGGCAGCAACATCATTTGGAATGATAGACTTTTTTACTGGTTTTGTCAGCTATGCCGGGCAGTCCAAGTCATTCTTTGATGTGATAATTGATGTGTTTTACGACACTATTTTACCCCTGAATGGTCTGTTAATTTGTCTATTTGTTATCTACCGTTGGAAGAAGGCAAATTTCAATAAAGAATTAGATGAAGGTGCACCCCATTATGCACATAGCTGGTTTGAGCGATATGTTGATTTCTCGGTAGGCACCTTTATACCAGTCATTTTGTTGTTGGTATTGATTAACACCATTGCGTTGAAATTCTTTGGTGCTGCATTGATAGGTTAGGCTATTTTATTCAAAAGCAGCCAAAAAATATTGGCAGTAACTAGGAAGTTACTGCCTTAACATGTCAAATGGACTGGGATACTTAAGTGACAACCCCAGTATTTGCAAACTTTTACTGGCGTCAATTTTTTTCCCTAATGCAACGCCTGCACCATGGGTAAATATTGGCGCGCTGAGTCCAAGATTTTCTGCTGCCCAAGTGTAATATTGAGCGCGAGTGGGATGTGCTAACGCACTCAAGTGCAAGGTTTGGCCCCAGATATCCCTTTCAATCACCGTTTTAATGGCGCAAATAACATCATCTTGGTGAATTAGATTCACCACATTATCGGGATTAAGCAATCCTATTTTACCAGCAAGGTAATTTGCAGGGTGGCGGTCTTTACCCACTAAACCTGCAGCTCGAATAATGGTACTGCGGCTAGCAAAAGATCCCTGCACTAAGGCTTCAACAGCTAAATTGATTTGCCCTGACCGAGTTTGTGGGTGGGTGGGGCTTTGTTCATTGACTGTCCCGCTATTATCTCCATAGACAGACGTAGTGCTAATAAAGATCAGGTTTTGTATTTGGCTGTTTGCAGCAAACTTCAGTAGCGCTTGCATGTGTTGTGCAAAGTGGCCTGTATTTGGGCTTTTACGACCTACAGGAACGTTTAGCACTAATACCTTGGATGTAAACAGTTTAGCTATGCGGCCATGCTCCAGCTCGTCACCTAACTCAAAACATTCTGCATTAAGGCCTAGTTGAGTTAATTTATCGGCTTTTTGTTGGCTGCGACATGTGGCAATAATATTATGGCCACTTTCTTGAAGATTAATTGCCAGAGGCAGCCCCAACCACCCACAACCAACTATTGATATTTGCATTTATGGTGTCCATATTGTTTTTTAGGCAAAAGGTATCACATGCGACGAGGTTGGTCGTGCAATTGAATAACATCTACACTAGCGAGTTGTTTAATTTGCTGTAATTGGGTTTCAGCAAAATCTACTTGAGAAAGGGTTAAGCACAAGGCATCTGCTTTTTTCTCTAATATGGCGGCTTGATACCCCACTTTTTGTTCTATTTGTTCGCCAAAACGTTGCATTTTTTGTTCAAACTCATCTGTGTCTCCACCAGCTAAAAATTAGCTGGGTGCCTATGGCTAACATCAAGTGACCAATGGAGTCTGTAACTAAACCTTCAATGGCTTCCTCAAATTGTGCTTCCCATTGCTCGCCAAAAAAACCACCGTTTTTAAACGACTCAGAATGTAAACGAATGTCGCCATTATCTGCGTAAAAGTGATATTGGATTTGCTGATCAAGCTTGCGTAATTTGTCTGATAAATCCGCTAACGCAGTATTATCTGAGCCTAATAATTCTGTGAATACCTCGTTTAATGCGGTACTTGCCAGCGCGACTGCATCTGTCGCTATCGCTGCAGCTTGGGGCACAGCTTGATTGATACCGTTATAATAATTATCTACCCAGTGTTGTTGTTCTGGATTCAGAGTCAAAGCAATGCCATCAATGTACAATGTTTTATCTTGGTCAATACTCAGGCGGGTATTGTTGTCTAAAGTGGCTGCCAATACGTGGTTTTCTAATTGCATGTTGCCATTAAGCTCAACATTGCACGTATTGTTTGAATCTAAGGCGAATGCCGAAGGTGAACAACAAGCTAGAGCTCCTGCAAATATCATAGTACGCATTTAATTCTCCTAATTAGTTAATCATGGTCTTCTCGTCAAACAGAGCAAAGCTTAGGCCAGAAATAAAAAGCCATTAAAAACAATGAGTAATATTTTTTTGAGAATAATTTAGATCAATATCATCAGGGTAATGAGTGAACAAGACTAATAAATGCGCATCTACGCCAGTCTGTTAAGTCAATGGGCGATATACGATAGATAAATACGCAATATACCTTTTTCCTTTTATGTCTTTTGGCATTCTGGGTTTCTGGTGCATAATGTACACAGTTTGATAGATATAGAAATAGGAATTGACTCATGAGTAATTGGCACGAACCCATTCTATTTGGGTTTATATTAATCACCTTCGTTTTAGGTATTAGCAGCATTATTATGAGCATTTTACCGGCTCCAGAAGGTGTAAACGTGATGCAGTCCAAAGTTGAATACGGCTTTTTTGGGGCGTCAGCTTTGGCCTTATTTGCTGTGTTTGTATATGCCTTAGCTACGGTTTAGTATTGGTTATCCTGATGTTGGGAAGACCCTAGCATTAGTTAGCTTGGGGTCTATCGCTAACACGTTGATAGGCTCTTAGTTTGAACGCTGGCAAAATTGCCAGTAAGTGATCAAAAATATCGCTTTGGATCCCTTCATAATTAACCCAGTTTTTATCTGCACAAAAACAATAAATTTCTAACGGCATGCCAAGCTCTGTAGGTGGTCTCTGGCGCACCATTAACGTCATGTTTTTGTTAATGTCGGGATGATTTTCTAAGTATGCCTGCATGTAGGCGCGTAATGTACCAATGTTGGTGAGCCTGCGGCTATTGACTAGATCTGTAGTGTCGATGTGTTGTTCACTGTGGAAACGTTGCAGCTTTTCAAGTTTGACTTGAATATAACTCTTTATATAACGAATTTTAGTAAATTCATCCAGCATGTCCTGGTCACAAAAACGGATGCTTTGGATATCAATATTAAGAGCTCGCTTAATTCGACGTCCACCACTGTCGGTCATACCGCGCCAATTTTTTACTGGCTCAGAAATCAGTGCGTAAGTAGGAATAGTAGAGATTGTTTTATCCCAATTTTGCACTTTGACAGTTGTTAAGCCAACCTGT
>CAJQKX010000131.1 GCA_905479025.1 uncultured Paraglaciecola sp. | reverse complement strand
AATCATCTCCGCAATATGGCCTGGGTAGTGCCTGCAGTCTTCAGGTCTGCTTAGGTAGATAGCGCAAGTATATTTCTCTTTGCCCTGCCCAGGCTCAACCTCAAGAAAAGGGCAGCGAGTCAACTGTGCGCCGGTATCCGGATCAAACCAGATATCATTGCCTTTTACATATTGGTAAATATGCGGCTCAAACAGCTCCCACATATCGATTTCGGCCGCTGTTGCAGACAGTGCGCCGTCACCGTATTTGATGCAGCACTTGCCACATTGGTTACAGTCTTTCATATGTTAAATGGCTTCACTGTAGGTGGTAGGGAGAAAGTGTATCACCGACAGTCCACCCAGGTGGTGGGTTTAGCCTATGTAAGGGGGCGGGTCTATGTATGGCCTATCGCCGAAGAAATATAACGCCGAAAGCAGCGGGAGGCGAAGCCGTTCGACTACCTTGACTTGTTATGGGCTTTATACCAGTATTTGGTATTTATTGGTATAAAAGAGGTGGCCCCATGCCTAAAAATACAAGTATTTCCCTTGGAGAGCACTTTGATAGCTTTATCGCCCAGCAAATTACAGAGGGTAGGTACGCCTCTACTAGCGAGGTAGTACGTGCCGCCCTGAGGTTGCTTGAAGATAATGAGCAAAAAATAACCACACTTCGTAAGTTGCTTGAGGAAGGTGAAAATAGCGGTACAGCCGAATATAGCTATGAAGCGCTGATGAATGAAATTGACGATGAACTTGGTTAATGGGCACATTTACTTTAACCAATAAAGCCAAGGCTGATTTGAAATCTGTAGCCACTTACACTCAGCGTAAGTGGGGTAAAAACCAGCGCGGGATTTACTTGAAGCAATTTGATGATGCTTTCCATTTGCTTGCTGATACTCCTGATGTCGGGATCAACTGTGATTTTATTAGATTAGGCTATCGTAAATTTCCAAATATCAGTCATGTGATTTTTTACCAAACGATAAATGATACTCAAATCGAAATTATCCGAATTTTACACAAGCGCATGGATGTAGAGAAAAACTTGAAGAACCCATAATGCCACGCATCACCGGACGCAAAAAGCAGAGCGACGAAGGAGCGGCGCTTTTTGCGGTCCGATTGCATGCGATTGTTATGTGCATTTTTACTCATCTATAACCACATTGTTAGTAACAATAAGCCAAGAAATATTGCGGCAAACCAAACAGGTTTTTTAAGTTTGAGTAGTTCGGCTTGATTACGGGCGATTTGGGTTAATAAAAGTTTATTAACATCCTCAGGCTCTACAATCTCTTCCTCTTCTTCATAGACTTCGTACTCATCTTCAAATATTTTTGAAATATTTAGCGTATTAAAGTTTTGCTTTAGATTGAACTTGCCGCGCGTAATTAGTGTTAAATCAAATTTTTCAACGTCACCTAGTCTGGGAGGCTCAATTTCACAGCCTTCAGGAACATCAATTTCCTGCTCACTTCCGCGAGCAAGGACTTTGACACTATTTGTAGTTATAGAAGGTGACCAGTCACAATAGAATCCAGCAACTCTACTTACTCCAATTCTTACTACATCAATCGTTTTACTAGAAATTAAGTCTGCAAGCCTGTCAAATCTTTCTTTAGATAAGCCCAAGTATATTTGTACTGTGTCTGGCGTCGTTTCGTCACGGAAATCAATTTCCGAGGTATAGCTAACGCAGCCCCATACGTTACAATATTCTTTTTCTCCTTCGTCGACCGCGCTTATTCGAAGAGAAAACTCAGTTATGGTTCTATCAGTGCCTAACATTGAGAATCTAGGATCATCCTCAAGCCATTTCCCATCAGTGCAAATACCAGGGTGCAGAGTGGCTGTAATTACCTCGGTATCTTGAAACTCCTTATTTTCATCCTCAGATACTTTTTCATCATCATCCAAAAAAGACTCCTCACCAAATTCAAATCCTTGAATTAGGCGTAGCTCGCTTGCTGTGAAATGGAAGCTCCAATTCCAAGGAATCAAATCTCGACCTACCTGTGTGCCTTCACTATTAATTTCTTGAAGGCACCAAGAATAAAGGCTTTCATTCTCTGTTTTATTATTCAGTCTAATTTCATTGTCTAGATGGAAATCCATTTACTTGTCTCGATTTTCTTGCATGGTTGCAAGCACATAACGCTTGCTTGTGGGGCGAAATGGGCAGTATTTTGTCCCACACCAAGACCTTGTTAGGTGAATTGGGATGAACGACAAAAAACGTGATAACCCTGCTGACTGGTTTATGCTGATTGTGGCCATTTTCATTGCATGGCTGCCTGCAATTGTTGGAGAGCTAAATAAAGACCAGAAAGTGAAACAGCAAACCCCCACAGCCATTTCCAGTGAGCGAGATAGAAAGTGACGAATCTTCTAACAACCTCTGCCGTCCAATGCCGCTCAACATCGCCGCCGATAATGTGGATGCTGGAATCTGGCGTGTTTTCGTATGGGACCCATTCGCCTTCGTACCATTTGCGGATTTTCTCCCACATAGTTTATTCACCTAACGCCCAAAGCAGCGGCGCGCGTTAGCGGGCAGCAATCAGGGTCGGACCTGCGCAACTTTTTGATTTGCATGAAAATGGCTAACCGGAATACGTATTTTGAAATCTTAGAGGGTTCACTTTGGCATTAAAAAAGTCATTTTAACAAGTCTGCCACCTCATTAGGTCCGCTTTTCTTAGCACAGCATTTTACACCGTAAAACCGGTGTTCTAGGCGGAAAATCTGCCTCTATTTGAGCGTATTCTTCTATCATATTAGTAAGTTATGTTGGTCCGACCCAGCTAAGCGTTCGCGTTTGAGACACAAGAAGGGCTACATAAGGTTAGAGAGTCTAGGGCCCCTTATACCTGCAATTTTGATGTCAAAAACAGTCGTTTAAGCAACTATAGGCACCTGATTTCGGATGAAAACTGAATAAAATCAGATGCTTACTTGGGTTCGACCCCTAGGGCTAGAAAATTCCGTAGTCACGCTCAACCTTTGAAATTCTAATTTTAAATGATGAGTACCATTTTTCGTACCCCAACTTCTGAGCTTCTTGATGCACAACATGAGACTTCCACTTTTTAATGGACTCCAAGTCAGACCAGTATGAAACAGTAATACCAACGTCTTCCCGTGCCATCTCTATACCAAGGAATCCTGGCTGCTTTGGCGCAAGCTCTTCTAGCTTACTAGCCATTTCTCCATAACCATTATCTCCCTCTGTACGATGAGAAGTGAAAATAACAGCGTAATAAGGTGGCTGAGGTGTATTGGCAATTAGATTCATAGAATTCTCCTGGCATTTAACGCCCGCAGCACGGGAAAAATTGAAGCGCAGCGTAAATATTGTCCCAGTGCCTGCGCTTGT
>CAJQKX010000130.1 GCA_905479025.1 uncultured Paraglaciecola sp. | reverse complement strand
ACTCACGTCTAATTCGAGCATTTTGCGAAGTGGCTCAAAGAGATGGAAATTGTCAATAGCCATCCAATGGTCATTCTCAGGGAGTATAGCCTCATCTGCATTCAGCTCACTTTAAAAAAGTGTTTTTATTCGTTAAAACCCATCATCTTTTTAGACCTTTAATTGAAGAAGGGGTGCTGTCAAACTAATGAGAACACGCATCAGATTGCTGGCGCAGCCTAAATCTATGCACTCAATAATTGACGCCACTCAGCGAGAGCAGCGGCACGGTTTAACTTGGCATTAGCGCGTGAATAGAGATGCACTCCCTCAAAAAAATTCCTATCAAATGAATGTATGCCAAGCGTATCTGTGAAGGGGTCATGATTTCTGTAAACTGCCCTCAGACATTCGATGGCGTCTTTGCAGTACGCCTCAATGATTGCACAAACATGTTCACCACTGGTCATTTCTGTGCGATCAACCTCTCATCTAAAGAGGGAAAAATTATGACTGACTTAAATGCGAACTCTGACCGTATGGTTCTGATAATCCAGTGCAGCGTAAAAAATGCAGACAGATTCAAACAATGGTCGAAGGACCGAGCTTCGAAATATGTATACGACCTGAAAGAGCAAAACTCTATTAGCTATGAATGGCATTTATCTGCAGATGGTACTGAAGCGACTTTAATTGAGTCATTTATTGATAGCGACAGTATGATGGTTCGATTAGCAAACCATGGTGCAAGCCCACTGGCGTCAGAGGTTTTTGAGCACGTCGATATAGCAAGCGTCTTATGTTTGGGTAATGCAAAGCAAGATGCAATAGATGCGTTGTCAGCTTGGGGCGCAAAATTTCATGCACACCACTGCGGTTACAATCGTGGTGAAATTGTCGCTCCTCGCTAATTCATTGGTTAGGCGATTAGCCCAGCCCCTGTTACGCTCTTAGCGGACCAGAGTGGCCGTGAGGGGGTGGGGGTTGCGCTAAAGATGTAAGAAAGTAAGCTTTGCTCAAATAAGGAGCCTTAATGTATAATCTCATTTTATCATTTTTTATATTATTAGTATCCGCACTTCCCTCATACTCCGCTGAGAATAAATTAAGTTTTGAGACACAGGCATTACTGAACGCTTTAGGATATAAAGTTGGTGTGGTCGATGGCGCATTTGGCAAAAAATCAAAAGCTGCCCTTTCCAAATTTCACTTATCTCAAAAGGTTAACTCTGGTCCGACCCCCGATGAAAAGTCATTGATTTTATTAAAGAAGGTTTATTTTGGCGACAGCGTTAACGATTTAAACTTGAGCTGGAACGGAAATTTTATCGTCCCACTGGATGTTTTGAGGCAATTTTCATCGGCCAACCAAGTCGCTATTAATAAGTCATGTGGATTAAACCCTAATTATCACCGCACCAAAATAAATGATGAATTAGCTAAAAATGTTCCACTAAAAATTACTGGTTTCAACAGTAGGATGGACAATCAAGCCTCTGTTAAAAATGCAGATCGGCTGGACTTGTTTGTCCTCAATTTTTCTCGCCTTGCAACAAGCGTAATATCACAAAGAAACGAAGTAGATGCAGAACTCGCTTTGAAAGCTTTGTATTATTGGGCTAACGGAAATGCTTTTCTTGAGACAGTTCAATGCACTAAATCCGGAATTTTAGATGACAAAAAATGCACTGAGTGGACACAACCTAATGGGCAAGATTTATCCCTGATCAAAGACCATGGAACGGTACAAATGCATATGATGCATTTGTCCTATGGATATTATATGACTTTGAGCGCCTACAACAAAAGCGATCCGAGACACCTAGTTATTCAAAAATGGTTTAACTCTTTCTTCAAAAGAAATAAATCGCCAAACAAAGCCTACTTTGGAATGGATCACGGCTGGTTTTGGCCGGAGATAATCCAAAATCAATTCCAAGGAAAATCAAGCGTTAAGTTGGTAAAAAAACTATTAAATCAGCTGGATCAAGAAGTTTTTAATGACGGTTCGATCAAGGACAGAACCACTCGCGGAAATAAGGCTTTGTGGTATCATCACGACGGTATGAAAGAGATAATGATTACCCTTGAAATCGCACGGAGACACGGCTTTGAAATTCCCAAAAACCTCGAAAAGAAAATTGAAAAAGCGGGTGCAATATTCATTCGTGCTTTTCAAGATCATTCCTATTTAAACAAATGGGCTAAAGTTGCTCATAATGCTATCTACGTGCCAGGTGAGCAGGACTTTACTGATGACTTAGCTAACATCCCAAATGGAAATTCTTGGTTTTACATTTATGCCTATAGATACCCGGGTAGTGACGTGACAAGGCAACTTTTAAAATTACTAAAAACTCAACCAAACAACTCACCAGCTTCAAAAGACGCGATGATTGGATTTGGGCTGGGGTGCATATACGCCGCAGCCAGTGAAGGCTAACTCTAGGGCAAGAGGAGGCTTAGCTAATTGGAAACCTACTTTCGGTGCGGTCGCACCAATGACAATACGCATCAGATTGCTGGCACAGCCTAAATCTATGCACGCATGTAAACAATGGTGGTTTATTTAAGCACAGAAGTGAGAACTCTGACACAGCTTCTAAAGATGAGATGGATTATCTTGTACAAAGAACAAGAGATACTGCTGAGTTCTACACTAAAAGGTTCTTAGAT
>CAJQKX010000129.1 GCA_905479025.1 uncultured Paraglaciecola sp. | reverse complement strand
TTGTCTTGCTGCACAATTGGCTGATACAGGTTGGCATCAGCCCAAACATGCAAGGCATGGCTGATAACAAAACAGCTCACAAAAAATCCACTGATAGGTAATCCTAATTTGCGATTTTGTAATCTGCCGATGCGTTGCCATAACGCATTCGCAACAATTAATTGAAATGACAACCAAACAACAAATAACAACAGCAGAAAGCCCCACTGTTGCCAACCAAACTGAGCGATGGCAGTTTGTGTTTCGGCGCGTATCAACTCAGCTGAATTAAGACTGAGGTGTACGCCATACTTATTATACAGTAGTGCATCAAAAGCCAATAATGCTAAGCCCAAAGCGGCTAAAACTGAACTCAGTGTTTTCACCACTTTTACATTGGGCACTAAGTAGCACAATGGTAGGATAAGCATGATAAACCCAAAAAATGTCAAAAACCCTATATGGCTCAACCAGTTGGTGAATAGGTAAAAGGTGCCAATTACCGAACCAGGAGCCGGAGAATTAAGAATATAAATAGCCGCAATAGTGACTGCGATAATAATATTAAGCAGCGCAAACCAGTGACTCCAGTTAACCAATTGGGTGACTACTTTTCTGCGTGGGGTTTCTGCTAGGATCATTTAACCTGTCGACCTTTTTTTATTTTCCGTTGATACTTTTTAGTAGCACTTGTGTAAACTGTTCGGCCATCTGTTGACGCTGGTTTTCTGGCACTTGCTGATGAAATATATTAGTAACGACATTCCCTAACACCATAAGTGATAGGTCTCGGTTTGCTTTGCTTTTCTCTAAGGCAATAATGATGTCATGCATGATGGCTTCAAATTGGCTGTCAGAGTATTTAGATTGTTGGGGCATGTTGTTTAGCTCAGAAATAATAGCATATTGTATTAATATGATAGTAACAATGGTCTAGATGAAATGCTAATAAACCAACAAGTTAACGACCAAATTTAATTGATTTTTGTAAAGGAAAGAATGTGAGTGCGTTGATCCATCATTTTGTAGTACACCAGTTGGCCGTAAATCAACAACAGGAGCTTACCCTAGTTCCCCGAGAAAGTTGTTTTGATGTGTGTCCAGAAATAGAAAATTTGGCTCAACAAATTAATCATGCCTTTAATACTAAGCCTGGCAAGGGTGTCGGTGCGTTTGTGGCTGACAATGCTGAGATAGTCAGTGTCAGTCGAGAGCCGTTAGCTCATAAAGAGCCATCTGCTCAAGAGCAGCCTACTTCTATGGCTCCTCATGCGGTGTCATTTAAAACATTATTAGAAGATATGCAGACTGAAAAACATGATTTTGTTGAATTTAGCATTCAAGCTAGCGAGTTATTAAAAAAGTCATTAATCGATATGGGCACCCTTGAAACGGGTTTTGTGGTGTTTAGCCATTACCAGTTTTTAGCCACTGATTATTTGATGATTGCGATTATCAATACTAAGCAACATGTTGAAATAAACCGGGATTTAGAGCTAACCAGCAGTGACCATTTAGATCTAGCCAAAATGCAATTGGCTGTGAGAATTGATTTGACTCAATTAGCTGTGACCGCTGATCAATTGCGTTATATCAGTTTTATCAAAGGGCGCATGGGGCGCAAAGTATCAGACTTTTTCATGCATTTTATTGGTTGTGAAGAATTGGTAGATGTAAAGCAACAAAATAAGCAGTTATTAACCACTGTGGATGCTTTTCTTGCCGCTGAACAATTAGATCCCCAAGAGAAAGACCAAGCACGAGAAACGGTTTCAAATTATTACAAAGAAAAACTGGAGTTGGGAGAGGATATTCAAATCCAAGAATTGGCTGCAAAACTGCCCAGTGATCATGTTAGCTTTGAGGAATTTAACCAAAGCGCAGAATTGCCAGTAGAAGAACAATTTCAAGCCGATCGCGGCGTGTTAAAAACCTTAGCTAAGTTTAGTGGCCAGGGTGGGGGTGTTTCACTCAGTTTTGAGCGTAAATTATTAGGTGATAGAGTCAGTTACGATGCGGGTTCTGATACGTTGATGATCAGGGGCATCCCACCCAACCTAAAAGATCAACTTTTGAAATCACAAAGCTGACATCTGCCCCGTTATCTTTATAATACCGCAATAGATGTTTTTTACAGTTACAGAACAGGAAATATACACTTTTTATGCAATTATTCGTTAATGATTTGACCGTAATGGATTTTTCTTATCTTTGCCCAGAGCGAGGTATGGTAGGAGAAAGCTGGATAGTAGACGTGGTCCTAAGCGGTGATTTGAATGAAGAAAGCATGGTGTTGGACTTTGGTAAAGTTAAAAAACAACTGAAACAACTTATAGATGAATACATTGACCACAAACTGTTAGTGCCAGTGGAACACGAATACAGCCATGTGGAACATGATCCAAAATCCGACAGAGTGAAAGTGGATTTTACTCGACCCGATGATAAGTCTATTCATTTAAACTGCCCTGCTGAAGCTTACGCATTCGTCTATTCACAAAATGTGACTATGCCTTCGGTGAGTGATTATCTTAAAGATGTGATTGCAACTCACCTACCAGAGAACGTCGCAGGTCTCGAATTAAACTTGCGTGCAGAAGTCATTAACACACCATTTTATCATTACACCCATGGTCTTAAAAAACATGATGGCAATTGCCAGCGGATTGCTCATGGCCACCGCTCTAGGGTTGTTGTCTTCGAAAACCAGCAAGAAAGTATCAAGTGCCAAGAGTATTGGGCTAAACGTTGGTGTGATATTTACATTGGCTCTGATGAAGATATTGTAGATATTAAGGAAACCGTTTTTTCGTTGCTGTATCCAGATCCTAATCACCACCATGTTTTTGCGTATGAATCTTCACAAGGCAGATTTGAACTGGCAATTCCTAAAACAGAATCAGAAATGATTGATACAGATACCACCGTAGAATGTTTAGCGCAATTTATGGCAGACGAACATAAACGTTTGAGTCATAAAAGTGACTTTAAAGTGTTGGCTTATGAAGGTGTTGGCAAAGGAGCGATTGCTTTTGCGTAGATTTTTATTCGTTTGCTTTTTTTCGGCACTGTGTTTATTAACGTTCCAAGTCTTCGCCAGTGAGCTTCAACCCCTTAGAGGCCTTCAATTAAAAGGTGAAATGACCCAAGGCAGTTTAATTCGTGGGCAAGTGCCAGTAGGCCATCAAGTTTGGTTAAACGATAAGTTACTTAAAGTATCAGCCGATGGTTATTTTGCTTTTGGATTTGGACGTGATGCTGAGCTAACCCATTATCTTAAGTGGTCAGATAATCAAGGTGTGAAACAAACTCGGTCACTGCAGTTACAAACAAGAACTTACGCTATTCAAAAAATTGAAGGGATCCCTAGCAAATACGTTAGCCCGCCCAAAGAAGTAAGTGAGCGAATACAGCTAGATAATCGACAGATAAGCAAAGCTCGATCCTTAGATGATGCACGTACAGATTTTTACCAGGACTTTATTTGGCCTGCCGAAGGCCCTATTAGTGGCGTGTATGGTAGTCAGCGCGTATTTAACGGAACACCTAAACGCCCTCATTTTGGCGTAGATGTGGCTGCATCAATAGGGACAGCTGTATATGCACCGGCAAATGGAATTGTGACTTTGTTTGTACCTGACATGTATTATTCTGGCGGCACTATGATCATCGATCATGGGCATGGTGTGTCTTCTACTTTTTTACATTTAAGTAAAGGCCATATTGAAGCAGGGGCAACTGTGAAACAAGGTGACTTAGTCGCTGAAATTGGTGCCACTGGACGAGCCACAGGTCCGCATCTAGATTGGCGCATTAATTGGTTTAAAGAAAGATTAGATCCTGCTCTTTTAGTACCTAAACGTTAGACATCGCTTTAAAGCTAACTAATTTACACGCTTATCTGAACTCAGGTTAAATAGCGGTACTTACCTTAAATCTGCTCATATCAATATGGATTGGCTGTTCTATTGTCATGATATTTATATTAATTTTAATATCTCTGGACATTTCTTATTCCGAAATTGAGTGAATTAAGCAAAAGCTTAAAATTTACGCTCGCGTTTTCCCTTAACATCTGTATAATTCGCGCCCTGCCCAGTTGCCCCCGCTTGTGGGAAAGCGGATGAATCATACGACTCGAAGGGGTCAAAGTATTGATTTTTAGCGGTTTTGTGTAGCAGTCGGTAGTAAAATATCGAACATAAAACCAACGTAACGATTATTTATATATTTTGGGTATTTTAAAATGAAAACTTTTGTTGCAAAGCCAGAAACGGTAAAACGTGAATGGTATGTGGTTGACGCCGCAGACAAAACTCTTGGTCGTTTAGCGACTGAGATTGCTAGCCGCTTACGCGGAAAGCATAAGCCAGAGTTTACACCTCATGTGGACACTGGTGATTACATAGTTGTGATCAACGCTGAGAAAGTCACTGTCACTGGCAACAAAGCCAAGGGCAAAATTTACTACTCTCATTCTGGTTA
Organism: uncultured Paraglaciecola sp.; assembly: GCA_905479025.1. The sequence goes on along the minus strand of CAJQKX010000129.1, from coordinate 2,042 downwards.
TCCAGGCGGTCTTAAAGATACTACCTTTGAGAAGTTACAAGCTTTTAAACCAGAGATGATCATTGAAAAAGCGGTTAAAGGTATGTTGCCTAAAGGTCCTCTTGGACGCGATATGTTCCGCAAAATGAAAGTCTTCGCTGGTCCTGAGCATAATCATGCTGCTCAGCAGCCTCAAGTCTTAGACCTTTAAGGAGCATTACAGATGGCAGATAATCAATATTACGGCACTGGCCGACGCAAAAGTTCCACCGCTCGTGTTTTTCTTCGCGCTGGTAGTGGCAACATTGTAGTAAATAAACGTCCTCTTGACGTATTCTTTGGTCGTGAGACTGCACGTATGGTCGTGCGTCAACCGCTAGAGTTAGTTGAGATGACTGAAAAGTTTGACATATACATCACTGTTGCTGGTGGTGGTATTAGTGGACAAGCTGGTGCGATCCGTCACGGTATTACACGTGCATTGATGGAATTTGACGAAACGCTTCGTCCAGCATTACGTAAAGCGGGATTTGTTACTCGTGATGCGCGTAAAGTTGAGCGTAAGAAAGTGGGTCTTCATAAAGCACGTAAGCGTCCTCAATTCTCAAAACGTTAATTGTACGTCGAGAATTAATATTCAAAGCCCAGCTTTTGTTGGGTTTTTTATTGTTTACGATTTGTACAATAAATGGTGTTCCAATCGATATTTTTCTAAAAACCTGTTAAGTGTAAGTATTTATTCATTTTATTGACGATTTCCTTGTCTTTTATGTGGGTTTTCTTTTATTATTTTCGGTTAATAGAAAAACTTTATTTATTAAGTCTCGTATTAGTTCATGAGCCACTTAAAAATAAAAAGTGTTAGTCAAATTAACCCTCGGAGATTAGTGGATGAGCAATGTATCTTTAGATGCGCATGATTCGTCTAAAACCGAAAACCAGCCAGCTAGCAGTAATAGGCGCCGATTTTTAACGGTTGCTACTTCTGTTGTTGGGGGTATCGGTGTAGTCGGTGCTGCAGTGCCTTTTATCGCATCCTGGAACCCCAGTATTAAAGCCAAAGCTGCTGGGGCCGATGTCGAAGCAGATATCAGTAAAATCCAACCTGGCCAGTTGATCAGAGTTATTTGGCGAAGCCAACCCGTGTGGATTGCTCGCAGAACCCCTCAATCACTCGCTTCTTTATCTGGTTTTGAAGATCAACTAAAAGATCCCAACTCCGATGAAGAACAGCAACCCGCATTCGCGAAAAATCAATATCGTTCCATAAAAGAAGAATTTCTAGTACTCGTGGGTATTTGTACGCATTTAGGGTGTTCACCACAGCATTTAAAAGATGGTGCATTTGAAGAATACGTTGAGGGTGCGCCTGAGGGCTTTTTCTGCCCTTGTCATGGTTCTAAATTTGATATGGCAGGGCGGGTTTTTCAAAATGTACCTGCAGGTCTAAATCTAGTTGTGCCACCTCATATGTATCTTGATGACAATACTATTTTGATTGGTTCCGAAGAAGGGGCAGCATAAAATGTGGAAAAATTTGATGGATTGGGTTGAATATCGTCTTCCCATAATGCGCGTGGCAAATCAGCATGCGATTCAATATCCTGCACCTAGAAACATGAATGTTTGGTACATGTTTGGTTTTTTGGCAACGATTGTCCTTGTCAATCAAATCGTAACAGGCATATGGTTAACGATGAGTTACACGCCAACTGCTGAAGAAGCATTTGCTTCAGTGGAATACATCATGCGTGATGTTGAATACGGTTATATACTCCGATATATGCACAGCACAGGCGCATCCGCGTTCTTTATTGTTATCTACTTGCATATGTTCAGAGGCATGATTTACGGCTCTTATCAAAAGCCTCGTGAGTTATTGTGGTTGTTTGGTATGTTTATCTATTTAGCCCTTATGGCCGAGGCTTTTATGGGGTATGTACTTCCTTGGGGACAAATGTCCTACTGGGGAGCGCAGGTTATTGTATCCCTGTTCAGTGCTATTCCGGTGATTGGGCCCGATTTAGTGGTTTGGATCCAAGGTGACTACGTTATCTCTGGGG
>CAJQKX010000128.1 GCA_905479025.1 uncultured Paraglaciecola sp. | reverse complement strand
TATCTTCGCGCTCTTTCAATCGCTCATTTAGCTTGTTAATTGCCCCTCGCAATCCAAAGTAATCTCTTATTCGCGTGAACGGATTGAATAACGTAGGTCGCTTTGCAGTTAGGTAACCGATAATAGTGCCGACAATTAAGTCGACGCTGTGACCCAGCGAATTGCCTATCATTAACATTGGAATAACGAAAAAAAGGATCGTCATCAACTTCACTGCTCCAAAACCCGTTCGGGAATTGAAGAAGATATAACTAACGCCTGCGGCGATTGTCATAAACACAACAAAGCTATGGGGGTTTAGGTCTATTTCAAAAGTCATCGCGAAAGAACCTAACAAAAAAGCCTGCTGTGTAGGCTATGGTTATGGGCCAACTGTGCATGGCTTCCACGTTTTGAACCACTACTGCAATGACTCCGAACATCCATGCAAAAGTGAACAGAAACATTAATAGCCCTTGCTGCTGCATGAGCCTGGAGTAATTTTTGAATAGGTACGCAATATGGTAACCAGCGATAAAAACTATCGCCCATCCAAAATACTGCTCTAGTTCTGGTGAGATCGTAACGGTCATTAGAGCTTCACGTATTGAACCGCCGAGGGCACGTCGCTTTTAGTTGGAAAGGCGCCTTTCTTAGTCATTCTTTTGAAGCGACCTTGTTTAAAGAACGGAGTGCATTTGGCGAGCACAGGATTTCTGTTAGTCGAAACAATTAGCACTTCCTCTTGTCCCATAGTTCGAACCTCATTGGCGTTCATCAAGTTCTGCTCGCGGTATTGCTCCTTGAAATCTCTGACCTCATTGGGTAGTTGGGTAATACGTTGTCGTCCGATTATTGTCTCGAAGAATTTTGCCGTCTCTGGGTCCGCCCCCGAATACGCGAGGTTCGTGTTAAAACCTCCTTGGATTGAATAGGCATAGTCACGTCCATATCGAGCGTTAAGTTGGCTGATACTCTGTAAAACGATCGATAGAGACACCTTGTAGCCTCGAATAGTATTTGCGGTAGATACGAAGTTCGGAATAGTCGAGTGACCGAACTCATCGTAAAAACAATACACCGGCAAGGTTGATCGGTCTGGTCTGCCACGCATACACGCATTGAATACTGAACGGAAAAAGACACTCGTTAGAAATGAGTAATACTCAGCATGCTGTGGTGGCGTTACAAAAAATATCGCCGTCTTTTTTGTGCGCATCTGCTCCAGCTGAAAATCTGACCTTGAAGTTAATAGAGCGATGTTTCTATTTGAGAGCGCTTTCAAAGCGGTAATGGCATTCAGCACAAACGATTGAACGCCCTCTTTGTTCCCAGTCAATACACCTGACCATTCATTCCAAAGCGTTTCATCAGCCACGTTATCGGGGTTGATAGAGCTTCTAGCAATCCAATCATCAAGCGGTGCGCCATCGGCTCCGAATTGTTGAAACAGATAATAGAGGTTCGCCAAATTGTAGTGTTCTGGATTTGTACGGCCAGCGTTCGCCAGACACTTAATAAACAGACTAACGAAGCGAATTGCGCCATTGCTCCAAAATTCGTCTTTACCAGTGCCCGGGCTTCCGCACTTAACCAATATCTCTGCAATTTGCTCTTGCTCAATTTCATTCTTGGCTTCAGTGAGCGGATTGAAGCAATGGCTACTTTCTGGGTTTTCAGGATCGATTAAAATGATATCGTAGCCTTGACTAGCCAGGTGAGCTGATGTTTGATCGTATACCTCGCCCTTGGGATCATTAATCACCATCGAGCAATTTTCGCGTGCTCGACTCAATACGTTAGGGATAATGTAGCGACTGGTCTTACCCGCTCCTACTCGCGCAATCACACAGACATTCTGAAAACTCTCTTGTTCAGATAACTTTAGACTTTCACCATCGAGTAAAAGGCCATTATTTCGGGCATTAAGATACTGGCTGTATTCCCATCTTGAGGAGAACTTAGCGCCTTCTTCTTTTCTAAATGCTTTGCCCTTGAACAGGAACATAAAGCCATATCCCATGGCTTTGAGAGACCATCTAAACATCTTTGTGATTCACATCCTGTTTGTTAGTTATTAGGTAATGATTGAGACGACGCACTATTCTGAATATCGTGCGCTTTGTATTTTTGATAACGCTCGCCAATCAACGTTTGTGTTGATGACGATGTTGATCGGATACACCCTCTTGATCAGCTCTACGCTCTTTAATTTCTTGCTTGCGCTGTTCAACAATACTTTGCGTTTTTTCCTTGGTGTCATCTTCAACATCTTCGATTTTCTTTTTCTTGGCTGAACCCGACTCTGATTCATCTACTTCACCTGCGGCCTTAGCCACTGAGAACACATTCATAAATGCATCAAACATCGAAAGAAAATCTGGCACTCGTCTACCCCCTACTCATCTTTTTTGCTTATCATTATCGTCCTGCTCAGATTCGCTCCTGGCTTGACGCTCACTTTTTATCTGTGCTTTGCGTTTACGTGCTGCCAACTCTCGTTCATCCAACTTTGGCGAACTTGCACTTCGCTTCTTTGAGTTTACGCTATCACTTTCTTGTTGGGTAGTTTCGCTATCTACTGAAGCGGTATCAGCAGCTTTTTCTTTTTCACCCGCAGGCCGCTTTTTAACTTGTGTTTTTTCTTTTGTAGTCTCCTTACTAATTGAATCATCGAGTGATTCGAGTTGATCAATCATCCCCAGCGTC
>CAJQKX010000127.1 GCA_905479025.1 uncultured Paraglaciecola sp. | reverse complement strand
CATACTCAGTCAAGTTGGAAAGCCTCAAAGCAGCCTACATTACGATGGATATTTCATAAAATGAGTGGTATCCATCGGGTTCACATAACGGGCCGGGATAGCTGCCTTAACGGGTTGAATCTGACGTTGAGCACACAGATATTGAAAATTTTGATTTAGCTGTAGCCTAATAGATACGGGCACTGATTTTCAAAATGTAACGTAAACTAGAAAAAATCAAAATTAATTTTCTTGCTGTTTTCTTAACCGTAAAATTTCAAGCCTTTAAAATAAGGGGCTGCAGAGCAATTAAATCGAAAAGTTTCGATTTACTCTGATCAATGTCAGTTGAATGAAGAAAAGATCATCCGGTTATTTGGCCCGGAAGTTTGTCGAGTGTATCAACTGGTTTAGCCTTAGTAAGAAGTATTCCGTGCTGTTGAACCAGTAGGATTGCTGATCCTGATATTTGGCGAGAACAATTTTCCAGGCAAGTCCGGCGGCGCCCGTGGACTGGCCAGACTGGATCTAAGGACAAATAATTTGAATCCGGAAAAAGATGCGGAATGTCGGTTACATAATATCGGCAGTAGACTAAATGATACTTTTGCTTACCGCAATACTATTTCTCTTCATTATTTTATCTTGATAAATCATTAATTGGTTATAAAACAAAAATAAAACTAGAAACAATCCAGCCATTATATTTTCGTTGATATTTTGCAATTCTGAAAATAGCCCTAAGGCACAAAAAGTTGCACTTAGTGCCGAAATTGTTAGCGTTGTTCTAGTGTTGCTATAACCATGGAATAAGAACACATGGTGTATATGATCTCGACTGGCTTTTAAAGGTGAGTTACCTGCCATGATACGCCTATACATCACTGAAAACATATCCATCAAAGGTATGGCGATAAACCATACTGCCGTGATTGGGTTCATCAATGATTGATCTCCCTGGCTTGAATAACTCATCAACCAAATGATTGTTAAGCCAATTAGCATACTTCCAGCATCACCCATAAATACTTTGTATTTATTGCCTTTAAACCTACCAACGTTAAAAAATAGAAATGCCAAGATGGCACCTAAACATATAGTGGGTAGACTGGTATTAAAGGTTGTACTGGAAAAATAAGCCAACAGCCCTATGGCAATAAATGTGTTGATACTTAATGAACCAACCAAGCCATCTAAACCATCCATCATATTAAATGCGTTGATAGCTGTTACCACCGCAAGCATGGTGAAAATAGGGCCGAAAATACCAAGTTCTAAAACGCCTGTGCCGATTAAATCACCGAGATTAGTGATATACAAATTTGCACCAAACACCATAAGTGAAGCGATCAAGAACTGAGCGATTAACCGCAAGCCCGCGTTCAGATCATAAAAATCATCTAGAGTGCCAATAAGAACCATAAAGGATGTTGATATTAGGTAAATTTTATAATTTGTATCAAGGGGAATAAACAAAAAGCTGCTTAATGTCACCGCGACATAAATTGCTAGCCCACCTACTAACGGTATATCGCCTGTGTGCTGCTTTCGAGAGCAAGGACGATCTACTAATCCAACACCAATGGCTAGCGGCCTAAAGGTCATTACACAAAAAAATGATATAATGAATGATGATGTAGCAACTATAACGGTTGTTAACATTCTACTATCCTGTAAAGAAAATCAATGTATAAAACAACGCTATAACAATAATTAAGCATCACTCTAATTGTATCTCGATTTTATGGTAAATTCAGATAATGTTCAAGTTATTGAATGGCATTAGACATTAATCTAGTAAATATTTTATTTCTTTGTTATTCGGCTCAACTCGACTATGACAGTTGTAAATTTTTACAGATTTTGGATGTGATAATTGTTAAAATATTTTTTGTAAAAGGGTATCAATTTCAGCACGTTAATTTTAAATAAAGTGTCTGAAAATTAGTCACATCCAAAATTTTGATAGGAATTTAATGAATTTATTGTTTTATAGTTATGATGCCGTGTTTTTTGGGGCATTTAGTATTGCTTGTATTACGATTGTAGGACTTAGACCTATCGCATCAATAATAGGTTTAGTTGATAAACCCAATATACGTAAAAAACACCTCGGAGACATTCCTCTTATTGGCGGCATTGCCATTTACTTTACTATTTTGATTGCAACACAACTTTTTTTACCAAAATCGCAGTTGATTAACCTTTATCTGATTTCTTGCTCGTTCATGGTGTTGATAGGTGGGTTGGACGACTTCTATGATGTGAGTGCTAAGGTTCGCTTGGTTGCTCAATTGCTTATCGGATCGATTATGGTGCAAGGGGCAGGATATGCATTATACGACATGGGAAATCTGTTTGGGTTTGGCAATTTATATCTAGGGATATTAGCATTACCCGTGACATTATTGGCAGTTGCGACCGCGATTAATGCCTTTAACATGACAGACGGTATAGATGGCCTAGTTGGCGTATTAGGTGTAATTACCTTTTCAAGTTTATGGGTGCTTTTTTATTGGTCTAACAACGTGAATTTGTTTACTATCTCAGCGATTTTTGTTGCCGCCTTAACCGCGTTTTTACTTTTTAACGTAGGTGGCCTGCGGCGAATATTTGGAAAAATATTCATGGGTGATGCTGGCAGTATGATGATTGGCCTAAGTGTAATCTGGTTGTTAGTGTTAGGTACGCAAAATGGTGAGGTCAGTTTCAGGCCCGTCACGGCATTATGGATTATTGCCATACCTTTGATGGATATGTTTGCAGTGATGCATCGAAGAGTAAAGAAAGGTAAATCGCCTTTGTCTGCCGACCGAGACCATTTACATCATATTTTTATGCGTTTTGGTTTCTCATCAAATAGTGCATTGTTATTTATAGGTAGTCTATCGATAGCGATGGCAGGTTTTGGTTTAGCAGGGGAGTATTATGAGATCCACGAAGGATTAATGATGTTAGTTTTTGTTGTGATTTTTATAGTATACGATTACTCATTCATCCATATCTGGAAGCTTTCTCGCTGGTTTCGAAAGTAAAATAATTATAAATAGCAATCAAGCTCTTATTTGCTCGATTAACTTTTTTGCAAAATCATCTTTAATGCACTTAAAATTTTGTGTCATTTATTTGTTAATAGTCGACCTAACCCCAATGTATAGAGTCCACTACTCTAGCCCAGCTAAAGTGGTGTCTACTAAAGCTAAACAACAATTTCTCTCGATTTAACCAAGAATGTTATTCAAGTTGGCCATATCGACAGGCAGGGTGAGATATTACTCAACAACTCCATGACTGCAGAAAAAATAGAACTGTTTTTAGTGCAAGCTAAGCCTTGTGTTCAGCCCATGGAGGGATGTGGCAGCTTTCACCATTAGGCGCAGTTAACCCAAAAACACGGCCATATCGTGAAAGGGATGTCGCCCAAGCACGTAAAGCCTTTCATCAACAAACAAAAAACCAATGCCAATGATGCTGATGTTATCGCGTCATTTCAGATAAGTATGCCATTGTGCCAGGTGAAAACGGTTGAACAGCAGTCCCTGCAAAGCTTACTAGTGAGCCGTAAATGGTTCGACAAACCATTACCTTATTCGGCAATCAAATGCGGGCATTATGTTATGAACTTGGTGCCACCATAGCCAAAAGCAAAGTCGCTTTACGTCATCGCATCGTGGCATTACTGGATGATGAAAACACGTTAACAACACAAATTTAAGTCGTCGCCGCTGATTCCCCAATGCCAACAGTTAATGAAAATACAAGGGGTTGGCAGTATTGTTGCTGTTGGCTTAGTCAGTAGCTTAGGTGATGCGCGAGGGTTTAAAATGGACGGCATGCATCAGTCTATATTGGCGCCACACCAAAACAGTTTAGTCGTGGAGGGAAAGTCGTCATGCTACATGGTCAACATTTTTCGGACACCCCGGTTAAGCTGCTTTTTCTAATTTAGCCATATTCTGCTCATATTGATTTGGGCTTTGATAACCAAGATATGAGTGCAGTCTGCGGCTGTTATAAAACATCGAGATGTAATTCAGGATGTTCTGTTGCGCTTCAAAGCGTGTTTGGTAATTTTGCCATTGCACACGCTCTTGTTTCAGACTTCCAAAGAAACTTTCTGCCACTGCATTATCCCAGCAGTCGCCTTTTCTACTCATGCTGCCTTTGATACCGTGGGCTGATAACAAGTTTCTATACTGATGACCCGCATATTGCGACCCTCAGTCGGTGTGAATAATCAAACCGTCTTTGGGTTTACGCTGCCAAATAGCCACGCGTAACGTATCAACAACCAGTTGCGCTTTCATCCGAGAACTCATGCTCCAACCCACCACTTTGCGCGAATATAAATCAATGACAACGGCTAAGTACAACCAGCCATCGCGTGTCCATATGTAGGTGATATCGCCAACATAAACCTGGTCTGGCGAATCGACATCAAACTGTCGCTTCACCAGATTGTCAAACAACGGTTTGTTGTGATTGCTATCAGTAGTGATTTTATACTTCTTACGGTATTTAACCCACTCATCGGCTTCATTCATCAGTTTACGCGCCTTTTGGCGACTAACTGGGTATAACTTAAACCGTTCAGTGCATGCTTCATTCTGCGGCTGCCATAAACGTTCTCAGCCGCCTTGGCTACTTCCTTAACCAGCTCTATCATCTCACTATGAATTGGGTCAATGTCGTCGTTCATTTTCTTGACCCATCGATAATAACCACTGCGCTTTACTTCCAATAATTGACACATTCTATCAATCGGATAGGTCTTCTTCTTTTTGGCAATAAAGTCGTACTTTATTTGATTTCTTTGGCGAAGAAGACCGTCGCTTCCTTTAAAATGTTTTTATCCATTTCAAGCTGGCGGACCTTTGCTTTCAACTGACGGATTTCTTCCTGTTCGGGCGTAAGCTTGCCATTACCACGAAAAGCCTGGCCATCATTATCTTGTTCATACTCTTTTATCCAACGGGTAATCAAATTTGGATTCACTTCTAAACTTCGAGCCGCTTCAGATCGGGTATATTGTTGGTTAAGTACCAAGCTGATCGCATCTAACTTAAATTCTTTTGAATATTTCTTTCTAGCATTCATAGTCCACTCCAGTTTTGAGTATTATCTCTTAACTAGAGTGTCCGAATCAATTAGACCACTTCACTCACCTTCTATTTCTACAATCTGACCCGATAACCGTACAGGAATAAAATGACCGTCCGCATGAATATACTCCTTCTCATAGGGGCCGTATCTTCCTGTCTTTTCTAGACTCTCCACTTGAGCCTTTTCTTGCGATGCATACTTCTCTGGAGTGATTTGCCAATAGGTGAGTGTTAGCGCCTCCTCAATCGTCCTTCCTAGTAATTCAGCAAATGCGCTATTTACATCAACTAAGTTTCCGTTCATTCGGCACAATGCTAGCCCAATAACAGTTTTTTCGAAGAGCATGCGGCTATAATTTTCACTTAGTTGCACAGTTTCTTACGCTCCTTCGATAAATTCATTCGAATGTCCTAATATCTGGTGCGGATCGAAAACTAATATTCATATACACATAACGCTTCAAAGCACAGACGCGCGCTTATTGCGCGTCTGAGTGGCTTTGTTTGTTAGTATTTGTTTTAAACAGATTTTAGATCTTCCATAACCAGAAGTAAGAATGTAGCAATTGGGCCCAGTAGCAAAGAAATTAAAAACCAATTTAAGCCTTTGCGACCTTTACCTTGCGCTAAACCTGCATTGATTAAAGCTAGGGTTCCCCAGCCAACGAAGTATGAGCCTGAACTTGAAATGGTTTCCATAATTTGAGATATCCTTAATGAATACTAACTTTAAGCTTTGGGGCGCAGGCACGGGGCTATAATCGCGAAGCGGCCTCGTGTATGCGTCCCAACGACCGAAGGGAGTGCCAACAGCGTTTTGTTAGAACTGCGTCTAAACAGCACAGTATTCTTTTGCTTGTTCATAGTTTTGTGCGTCTTCAATATAAAAGTCTAGCTGTACGGTACGGATGATAGGAGCTTTGCTGTGGTTGTAATTTGTAGGCTCCCAAGTCCAATTTCTTAATGCCGCCTTTGAAGGTGTGACAAAAGCTTTAGTTGGATAGCTTTCCAACAATACAGAATTAACAGTATTGCACATAGAGTCTATTGTGATTTGAAATCGAGAACAGCCTGCAATTTTATTTTTTGCTACGGAAACAGGATATTTGGGAGTAACCAGTCGTAATGCAACCCAATACTTCTCTGCTTCCTCTTTACTTTGAGTTAGGTTTATTGCGCCAGAGTCTGTTGTGGTTGAATTAACCGGACACTTCAATAAAGGATTATAATCCTGTTAATTGAGGTGAATATGACTAAACGAA
>CAJQKX010000126.1 GCA_905479025.1 uncultured Paraglaciecola sp. | reverse complement strand
TAGGCCGCGCACTGCGCGATTTGTCATGCGCGTAGGAAAGCCATCTTCCCTGCGATAGTCCGATGATTTGGGGTTACTTCCTTGTTCGGTAATAAAGAATGGACTCTGATTGGCGCTGTGAATCCAACCTGACTCGGGGTTGATTACCTGAGGAAGTTTGTCGAAGGGCATGTAGTCCTGCCAGATCAGGCTGCTGTCGTCACCGGGCAAATACTGTGTCCAGTCGTAACCACCAACCCGCACTGGCGTTAGGGAATTGTGCACAAACATAATATTGCTATCGCTGTCTGCGTAGACAAAGTTAAAGCTGGCGAAGCTGTGAATACGTAGGGCATCGCGCCACTGCTCGAGGTTTTGCGCCTTGTTCATGGCCAGCCACTGCTCTACTTGACGCATCTTACCCATGCCAGCATAGCGAATGGCGTAGGTGCCGTGATCGGTTTGCAGCACCGGACCATGTGCAGAACGTAGACCCAACTCATTGGCCGTCCAAGGCAAGAAACCAAATAACTTAACCTCAATCTCCAATACGGTAGCCTCAAGGTCTTGCCATTCGCCATCCATCCGATAGCGCAATGGATCTTCAGGATCAATATCCAGCACATAGACATCCACGAGATCTGGTTTGTTAACCGTCGCGCCCCAGGCAATATTTTCGTTAAAACCAACCCCTATTGTAGCACTGCCTGGAAATAGACCGCCCATAGCATTTAAACCTTCGCCACTTTGAATATGCGCCTCATACCAAGCTACAGGGCCGGTTGCTGGCTGATGGGAATTTATGGCTAAACGTGTCGCGCCATCAGTACTATTTGCCGGGGAGATGGCCGAGGCATTAGAGCCTATGGGTAAATTGTCGTATGTGACCCCATTGTCGGTGCTGATGGGTTGTCGGCGAGCACTGCTCATAACTTCTTTTAAGACGCCATCAAAACCATAAAAAAGTATATGACGAAACATATAGCCGGCGATAATATCTTTGCCGGTAATCGGCAGCTCGGCAACTGCCCGCTCTGGATTCAATGCGGCATAGTAATTTAAGCCATCGGCATAGGCCTCGATATAAGCGCGGATCTCAGGGGATAACTCGGTCTCGTAATGGGTATCAATATCGTCCCAAATACCCAGCCACTTAACCAAGAAATCGGTGACCGCCGAATCGGGCCCCTGTGTCTTGGCTGCACTACCGCGATAAAAGTCTATGGTGTCGTAGACCAACTCCCAATTGTCCTCGGCCTGAGCATAGGCAAAACCAAAGGCGGCATCCACATCGCGCTCTCCAATGACATGGGGCACACCGCGGATATCCCGTTCAATGACGACCTTGTATTTTTCGCCAAGGCTTTGATATTCGGTGACTGAAATTTTCTCAGAACAGCTTGTAGCTAGCAGCACTGAGGCAGCAACTAATGCTGCGCTAATTAGTGTAGGAAAAAGTGACATTTTGGGTAGTACCCTCTTATTATTTTTTATTATATCTGTTTGTATACGTTGTCACTCCGAAGGGTGATCTGTTGTGTCATTGTGCGTGTTTTTTTTTGGCCCGTATAGGACCCTTGTATGGTTTCAATAAAAGGTAGTAGATCCAAATTAGATGATAATGAATAGTCAGTCCAAAGTGTGGTAAAAGCGATCTCTTACAAATTGCGATTGATTCAATAGTATGTCCGTAATTCGAACCTACCAGCATGTCAAATTAGTTTCTTGAAACCCTAGAATGTTAGCTTGATTCTAGGACAGTTAAAATCTAAGGAGTCTTATTAATCTCCCTTGACTAAGGTCTCAAATCTTAAGCCTTTAGCGGTACGATTTTTAAAGCCAGCCCAATGCGTATGTTCTTGTTTAGGTTGGTTGTTATCATCCATGCTCCAAACACCATCATTTGAATTGGCTTTTAGGTTGAGGTAAGCGTTCATCTTGGTATTGTCTTTTAAGTGTTTTTCTAACCATGCTGTTACAAAGTGCTGAGATATGTTGTTCATGCGAACAGTATCCCAAACGGCATCTGTGTAATGTTCACTAATATTGAAACCAAGTGTTTCATCATAGACATAAGACTCCTTAGGAGCAGGCATGGGCGCTCCAACACCATGATTAGCATTCTCAAAGGTTAATAATGCTCGGTCTACCATTGTTGTACCCTGCCAAATAGCACGTACTCCTTCTTTGTAGCCTGATACATCATCAACTGAACCTGCTATAAAAAACATGGGTACCTTTACATCTTTTAGTGTTGTTGAGTCCCATATGCCATAATTCATGCCCCAAGGTGCAAAGGCGATGACGGTTTTAAGTCTTGGGTCAAGATATTGACGGTTTTGATGTATGGCTAATGCGTCCTGTGGAAGCCCCCATGGGTAATCTACCGCTTGCTGTGTAACACCCCCACCCGCTGCAATGACAGCACCGTAGCCACCCATAGAGTAACCAATCAAAGCAGTATTTTGGGTGTTGACTAAGTCAAACAAAAACGAAGAACTGTCTTTTGACATACGTTCTATTTGATCAAGTGTGAAAAGTTGATCGAGTGGCCGATTGATCAAAGTCGAACCGAAGGCGGCTTGGGTTCGATAGGTAGAGTCGGTATGATCTATAGAGACGACAACATAACCTTTTGAAGCGATGTTTTCAGCTAAATGAGACATTAAAAAACGATTACCAGGGTAACCGTGGGAAATCAATACCAAAGGATATTTTTGACTGCTAATGAATGGTTTGGCGTCGCGTATTGCTTTGCCCTGTATGCTGACTATTGTTTTTCCATCACGTAAATACACGTCGAGGCTGGTGTTGCCTTGGCTGTCCTTTATAGCGGGGTACCAAGTTTCAAGCGTCAAAGGGCGGTCATATTTAGGTGGGTTTGTTGAATTAGCTGGGTCAATTTTAACAATATCAATCTGCTTGGGATTAACAATTTTAAAGGTTTTCACACCTATAGCATATTCACCATATGCAGCTAAATCAGGTGCATCGGGCCGCTGAGTATCGATTCGATTTTCTGCAAAAATTGTTAAGCTTAATCCACTAAACATAACTAATAACAAAGCTCTATTTACAACATAACAAGACATAATTGGACTCTTACTAACAAAATATATTGTGGTAAGTACAGTATGATGTTTTATTAAACTTTGCTAGTTTGAGTGTGTTAAACATGAATAATAAAACCACAAGATTGTTTTCAAAGAGAACTAAAATGAAACCTCTTTTATGAGCCTATGTGCCATTAGTCTGATGATCAGCGACGTTAATGAAGGGAATGCCAAACGATTTATCTAGACTAAACGTACCTTCTTAGTGCAGCGTGACATCATATGCATGTCTATAAATCTATACTTTTTATTCTTTTTGATAGTCCTTTGAGAGTGCATAACCCCTTGGTCATTATGCATAAAGCGTAGTAATCATTTTTCCTGGTAAGCCTAAATTTAGTGGGTGAGTTGATGAGGTTGATATAAATATGTTCTATCTAAATAATTAAGCGTAATTAAATAATTTACTGTTCTTTGAACTAATCAGTGATTTATATACATCCGAGGGCTTTTAGTCGCTCACTCTATCGGTTGTGGTTTTGAAGAAAGCATATTTTTTGCATACTTAAGAACAGCGAATGTAGTGGTGTGCAATCAATGTTGTGAGTATGCTCTAGTACATAAACTACTGACTCAAGCGTTGATAGACTACTTTCCTGAGTTGTATGTCTGATGTGGTATTGATTGTCAGGGGGATTGGAAAAGTGCCAACTATTGCATTGTTGTAACCAAGGGTTGAGATGCCATATTTTCAGTGCTTTGCGCCATGATGCATCAATGAATATTAAGTTGTGATTGACTGGAAAATACTTTTTATTATGTACTGGCGAGGAAATGGACTCAAGTGAAATGCTTTGTTCGTTAGGGTAAAACAAACAATAACTTTGCGGTTGGTTTGCAACCTTTTGGGCCAATTCTGCCCAGTCCTCTGGTTTTTCACCCTGCAATATTGTTATTGCTTTTAATCCCAACGTTAATAACTTAACCGTGTTCTTTGCGTGTTTTGCCTCTTTAGGATGTTGTAATATAATGATGTTGAGAGGTGTTGTGATGGGATTTACCCAAACACATAAACATGTACTTTGCGGGTAACCACACTTAAAACATATTAGTCTTTTGTTAATTTCTAACGTTGTCATTTTTTTTAAGTTTTTAGCCTCACTATAACTTATGCTTGTTGTTTTTGGTGAGGATTGTTAAATTTTACCTATGCTGGCAAATCGACAGTCTCTAACTAAAAAATTTAAAGCAAAATGGATGTATATGCTCACCAAAAATTGTTTGAATGGATTCGCTAGCTGTTTAATGGACTTGGTTATTTTTTATGTCATTTGATAGCAAAGTTGATTACATACCAAGTCACCCCTTTACCAATGTTGCTATAGATCCGTCAGAATTCCAGCATAAAACCTTTCAAAAGCGCAAGTGGCAGGTTTTGATCACTACATTTTTATTGATCCTGATTACTGCCAATGCGGTGATTTGGATTCAATCACCTATATATCAAAGCCAAGCTACTTTACATTTTTCGTATACATCTCAAACTAAACAAGAGTTTGCTGAATTAGCACAAAGGCAAATTACTCTGCATCAGCAAAGGATGAAAAGCAATAATGTGCTGAGCTTTGTTGCAAAAGAGCTTGAACAAAGTCAAATGTTAATCATTAAAGTACAAACACTTTTTGATGCATTGGTAGTAGAAGCAAGTTTAACTGGGCGTATTATTACCCTAAAAGCCAACGGTAGCGACCCACAAATACTTAAACCAATAATAGATGCTTGGATAAAAGTGTATCTACAGTTAGTTGCTTCTGAAACGCAAATAAACAACACTGATGACCTATTAGATGTAGATCAGCAATTGGAGTTTCTGGAATTAAAAATAACGGAACAAGCACAACTGTTACAATCCTTTGCCAGTCATAACAATATCACGTCATTAGAAAGAGATGAAAATCGAGTCCTAAGTCAGGCCAAAAACTTGGGTGCTAACCTTGACCAAGCGTTGGCTGAACAAGCACAAACACAAGCGTTGCTTGATAGTTTGGTTGAGTCCATTAATAACGGAGAATCGATTGTTAGACCAATGGATAATGCTCAAATTGATGCGATAAAGCTAAGTCTACAAGAGGTTAATGCCAACCTGTCTGCTTTATCTGAAAAATATACGCAAGCCTATTTGGAGCGTGACCAAGCCATTTTGGCGCAACAGCAAAAATCTCTGCAACTTCAGGCTTTACTTGAAGAACAAATAAAAATGAGCCAAGTGGACTATTTACTAGATGTAAAGCGCAAGCTCAGTGCTGCTAGAGGTAAAGTAGAAAAAATGAATACCCAGCTAGTTGAGCAAAACAAACTAACACAAGTGTTTAGCCAAAACCTTGAACAATATAAAAGGCTAGACGACGCATTAAAGGCCCTGCAAAATCAAGCCCAAACGCTAAAAAATCAACAAATAGCGCAAGAAGTATCAAAACCTTTCGATGCTAAAATTTCTTTGCTTGAGCCTGCCTTTATTCCTGATTTTGCAATTGGGCCAAACTACTCACTTAATAGCCTTATCAGTTTAATAGCAGCCGTCATTGTGGCCGTATTAGCTTTGTTGTTGTTTAGTTTTATCTTCAAACAGAATGGGGCAGCTTCATCTAACCACTTTGTTTTGATGCCTGGGCAAGCCAGAGCAAATGACTATTCAATCATGGGCTCTGCTCAAAATGGCCAACTTGCAGCACCCGATCCTCGCCTATCATCTGCACTAGTTACATCTGCATCTCAGTCTTTGCGTTTATTAAATATTGATGAATCTCAGAAGCTCTTTTCTGTTGCCAATGACCAAGGTAAAGCGCTAATTGGTTTGATTTTAAGTGGTGTAAGTGTTGATGAATTATCTTTAATAAAAAAAGGAGACTGCAGCCAAGACTATTTGATGTTACAAATAAACAACCAGTTTTCTCGGATTATCAGTATTCAAAAAAACCTAGCTGAAGTACTGCAAGCACTATGTAATAACTTAACTAATGAACAAACAGTGTGGTCGAATATCAAAAGCCAAGAAGACTTTGTGCAATTGTTGGTGAATATAGGTCATGATGCTCAGATAACCTTTCCTGACCAGCTTTCGCTCAATGTTTTACGGCATACTTACTTAACGTATTTAGCCAGTCAAGGAGCTAGACTCAACGATATTGAACAAGTCGCCGGATATACTTCGCCAAGTGACTTAGCACTTTACCGAAATGTTAACCAACAAGGAAAACTGCTTGATTTAGAGCAAGTCCAAACAGAATATCCTTTTGTTGTGGCAAGCTAAATTGTAGTTATCCCAGTGCCACCTCAATACGCCAGGATTTGGCGCACTGTGCAACTCATCCCCTTGGGCAAAGTAGCTAGTTACGGCCAAATTGCCGATCTGGCAGGATTACCTGGACGGGAACGGCTAGTAGGTAAGTCACTTGGTTTTGTGCCAAAAAATATGGACGTACCTTGGTACAGAGTGTTGCGTTCTAATGGACAAATTGCATTTCCCGTAGGTTCTGAGCAATCACAAAAACAAACAGGCTTATTGCAACAAGAAGCCATCGCTATTTTTAACAACAGAGTCAAGATGAGCCTTTTCAAATGGCAACCTGATTTGCCAGAAATACTATGGAAATTAGAGTTTTAGACTTTGTTTATAAATAGTAAATGTTGCTCTTAAAATAGAAGTGAGATATTTTTAAATTTATTTGCAAGGGATATTAGCAATGTTAAAAACCTTTGGTATAGACGATCTTGAAGCAGGAATGTTCGTTGACTCTATAGCAAACAAATCAAGCCAGACGTTTTTGAAATTGAAGAAACTGTTCCCATACCTGAAGTACCTGAAGTACTTGAATTACCTGAACTCGTGCCGTTTGAAACAGAACTTAGAGTGATAAACAAACTTCACCTTAAAGGTAAAAATTTACCCATTGATATTGCCATCACAGAAGTCTTCACTCAAGATCCTGTCTCGTCGATCATTCGTAATCCTAATGCTTTGATGTGCATGACAAAGATACAAGAAAAAGATACCTATCTTTTATCTTATTCATTAAATGTGGCTATTTTGTTATCTAAATTTGGTCTTATATTGATCTGGAAAAAGAACAATGACAATAATTGGCGCTGGCAGGTTTTCTTTATGACTTAGGCAGAGTTAAAATTCCTGACGAAATATTGCATAAAGCTGGGCGGTTGACGAACAATAAATGATGATTATGAAAGATTATCTGTATAACGTCACCAAAAAACTCACTGACATGCAAGTTTCCGATTCAATTGTTAAAAAAATAGGTCAACACCACGAATGGCTTGATGGTTACGGTTACCCAAAAGGTCTTCGAGGTAATGAAATTACTCAATATGGATGTATGATTGCAATCGTTGATACTTATGATGCGATAACTGCGGACAGATGTTACAAGGCTGCTAAGTCTTCTAGAAAAGCACTGCAAATTTTATTACAAGATGCACCTAAGAAATACGATGAGGTGTTAGTTGCACAATTTGTGCAATGTATCGGAATTTACCCCGTGGGCACTTTAGTCAAACTAAGCAATAAAAAGGTTGCTATGGTGCTCAGGCAAAACCCTGCACATACCGCTAAACCCGTTGTGAAAGTGTTTTATTCAGTTCG
The DNA here is from genome assembly GCA_905479025.1 of uncultured Paraglaciecola sp. Next base: position 4,878 of record CAJQKX010000126.1, on the reverse strand, counting down.
CTGCAACCATTATTTGAAGCCCAAGGAATTGGACTTAGCTGCGGTTAGTCATGACGTAAAATTGTTGAAGCTGTTATCGCAAGGGACTTTAAGCTCGATTTCAATAAATACTTTAATGAAGCAATCGTCATCTGAATCAAAAAAATTTTAACTATTTTCTACGAATACATTGGTGATCAATAGCCGAAAAAAGAGATATGTTTATTAGGTATAACGGTTTAGTCTTTGATGCAACTTTAGAGCTAAACAAGACATCTGTAAATATTAATCAGTAATATTTTAAAAAACCCTGACACAGGTTGTGGCGAGCCTACTAATATAATTAATATGCATAACGCATTTTTATATCGTTACCCTAGAATATGTTCAATAACTAAGCTAATAAATTTTTAAATATATAATTTAATAGGATAATTTTTTACATTTTTAAAGAACCTATGCTTGTAAAAAAACCGACAGTTAACCAGTGTTATCCTATGGAGTGTCAGGGTTTTTCTAAACAAAATGGTCACCCTGTGTCCATTTTTTACTACTCTATATTCGCGATCTGCTCACGCATTTGCTCAATCAGCACTTTTAATTCAACTGCTGACTGAGTGATATCGCTATTAATAGACTTAGATCCTAGGGTATTCGACTCGCGGTTAAACTCTTGCATCATAAAATCCAGTCTACGACCAACTGCACCGCCTTTTTTAAGAATTTTTTGGGTTTCGCTTATGTGTGATATTAAGCGGTCTAGCTCTTCTGCTACATCTACTTTTTGTGCCAACATCACCATTTCTTGTTCTACACGAGCCGGGTCTAGGTCAATTTTGGCATCTTCGAAGCGGGCTTGGATTTTTTCACGTTGCCATTTGATCACGTCTGGCATGTGGGAAGTGACTTTTTCGACTTCTGCGTTAATACCGTCTAAACGTTGTTCGATCATACCTTTTAGGTTGCTGCCTTCGGTGGCGCGTGCGGCGATAAAACCTTTTAGTGTGAGGTCAAATTCAGCCAGCGCTTCGGCTTGAATAACATCCATGTCCGTTTCTTCGGCTGAAATAACACCAGGCCAGCGTAATACGTCTAAGGGGTTAACACCGGCAGATTGGCCGTGGGATTGCACCCAATCCGCGGCTTTCATGACTTGTTTGGCTAAAACTTCGTTTAGGTTGAGCTTACCTACTGCCGCATCGTTCGCCACAAAACGCAATGAACACTCGACTTTGCCTCGTTGTAGTTGTTTGCGAAAACGTTCGCGCAATACCGGCTCCATGCTTTTAAATTGTTCAGGAAGACGGAAGTAGGTTTCAAGAAACCGTTGGTTAACGGAACGTACTTCCCATACGGCTGAGCCCCAATCGGCTTTAATTTCACGGCGGGCAAAAGCAGTCATACTGTAAATCATTGAAATCTTCCTGTGTCTTAGTTTTCTGTATTATACCCCTGTTGTGACTTGGGGCGAGGGGCTAGGGCAATTAATTGCTTAAAACTTAAGATAATTTACACGGAAGCCTCTATAATTCCGCTCACTATTATTGAGGAGAGCATTATGCGTCCAAGTGGAAGAACCGCCAGTCAAATTCGCCCCGTTACTATTACCCGCAATTTTACCTGCCATGCAGAAGGCTCAGTATTGATTGAGTTTGGTAACACTAAAGTGTTGTGTAATGCCTCAGTAACCGAAGGGGTACCTCGTTTTATGAAAGGTAAGGGTAAAGGCTGGGTGACGGCAGAATACAGTATGTTGCCCAGGGCTACTCATACTCGTTCCGACCGCGAAGCTGCTCGTGGTAAACAAGGTGGACGTACTCTTGAAATTCAACGTTTAATCGCACGTTCCTTGCGCGCAGCGGTAGATTTAAAATTATTGGGTGAAAACACTATTATAGTGGATTGTGATGTTATCCAAGCTGATGGCGGTACACGTACAGCTTCGATACCGGTGCTTGTGTGGCTTTGGCTGATGCACTGAGTTGGATGCGTGCCAAAGGCATTCTTAAAACGAATCCAATCAAACATATGATTGCGGCAATATCAGTAGGTGTTTATAAAGGTACAGCTATTGCGGATTTAGAATATCTTGAAGATTCAGATGCTGAAACTGACATGAACGTAGTGATGACAGACACCGGCAAATTTATCGAGGTGCAAGGGACTGCTGAGGGCGAACCTTTTGATTTTAACGAGCTAAATGAGATGTTGGAATTGGCAAAAAATGGTATTCGTGAATTATTCGACGAGCAAAAATCGGCTTTGAACTAGGACGTTAACATGCAAGATTACCAACGTGATTTTATAGAGTTTTCCTTAGCTCGCAAAGTATTGAAATTTGGTCAGTTTACCCTCAAATCTGGGCGAATTAGCCCTTATTTCTTTAATGCTGGTTTATTTAATACTGGTGGCGACTTAGCCAAACTTGGACAGTTTTATGCGCAAACGTTGCAAACATCAGGTATTGATTACGATGTGTTATTTGGTCCTGCATACAAAGGTATTCCTATTGCCACCACTACTGCCGTGGCGTTAGCAGATAAACATAACGTAGATAAGCCATATTGTTTTAACCGTAAAGAAGCGAAAACCCATGGCGAAGGTGGCAATTTAGTCGGTAGCCCTCTTGCGGGTAAAATTATGCTTGTGGATGATGTGATCACCGCAGGTACCGCTATTCGTGAGTCTATGCAGTTGATTGAAGCGAATAATGCCCTGCTCGCAGGTGTGTTGATTGCTCTAGATAGACAAGAAAAAGGTCAAGGTGAACTGTCGGCCATTCAAGAAGTTGAACGTGATTTTGATACTAAAGTAGTTTCTATTATTAGTTTGGCTGATTTGGTTGATTATCTGAGTGACAAAGCTGATATGGCTGAGCACTTAGCTAATATCAAGCAATATCGTTTGGACTACGGGATCTAATTAGAACGTGAAAGATATAAGTCGATTCGAAACTGCGGACTATCAATTAAATGCTTTGAGCCTACGTTGCCCAGAGCCTGTGATGATGGTGCGTTTAAAGATTCGTGAGATGCAAATCGGCGAAACGGTGACGGTGACCGCCGACGATCATTCGACCACACGCGATATCCCTAGCTTTTGCCGATTTATGGAGCATGAGCTGGTGGATACTGATATAGAAACGTCGCCATATCGATTCGTGATCAAAAAAGGTAAATGACTCACTCGTCTATTGAGGTGTTATGAGACAGCATGTTATCTAACAAAGCCTGCAATAAATAGCGTCTATCTGTCTCGCCGATTTTTGCTTGAATATAGCGGTACATGCTCTTGGTTTCTGTGTTGTCTCCTAACATCTGCCAAATATTGTCTACATAACCGATCGTTATCTGTGGTGTGTTTGGCAATTCTTGTTGAGCAAAACGAATGGCTAATAACTGCGACAATTTATCAATTAGCTCAGAAAACTGTTGGTCGATTTGTTCAACTTCTTCTCTAAGGGCTTGTTCTGCCTGATTGATAATATGTGCCGACAGGGCTCTTTTTGCTTTACGTTTACTGCGTGAGGAACCAGCAACGTCTGGACTTTGATAACCATCTTCGCTAGCAATCAATAAACCTCTCAAAGCGCTCAGCCGAGAGACTAAGGGTAAGCGCAAAGGCTCAAGTTGTTTTTCTGTGTTTACCAACCAAGTCAGACATTTTTGCGGATAGCTTGGGTCTAACTGCATGTATTTATCAGTTAAATTGGCCAACTGCATCAGTTGTTGAATGATCTTTTCTTTGGCAATCGCGCGCATGAGTTACTCTGGTTGTAGGCGGTTTTTAAGTTTTCCATTTTGACTACTGGTTGCCCATTCGAGTCCTTCTTCTCGCAGAGTGATTTGCAGGCGAACACTGTTCGCTGCGTTAGTCGTTTCTTTTACTGCACTCGTTGTTGCGTTAGTAATTAAGGCACTAGGATTGGAATTTGATTTGAGGGCAATTTGAGAGATTCGATGCCGAATAGCTTTACTTACCACTTGGGTTTTTTCAAATGGCAGCTCTTTATTCGAAGGGCTTTTTTTCAATGCTTTCATAAAGGCATCGTCAATTCCCCTTAACAGTGCTTCTCTGGTTACCCTAGATGTGCCAGTGCGTTGAATTTCAGATAATTTTTCCAAAGCTAACCTTGATTCTTTATCAAACGCAGATTGAAAATTTTTGCTTTTACTTAATATATCTTCATCATCTAAGCTTTGTTTGAATTGTTCCATTAACGCTTTGTGAATGTTGGCTGTGGTATCAAGTTCGGCATCTTTGGCTGGCACATGTTGTTCAAAGGTAACAGGCATATCAATTGTTAACTCTGGCACTCTTACTCTGGGTAGACTCATTCCTTCTAATAAGGGATTGTCTTTGTAATATTCTGCAACCGCTGCGGTTTCTTCATCAGCGAGTCGCCTAGCGTGTACCAAACTGATCATCAAAGCACCCAGGACTTCACTTAATTCAGACATTATTTCCTCCCGACTTTTATTAAAAAAGGGGCGTATACGCCCCGATAAATTAAGCGGCTGATTCTACCTCTGATATTGAGTTTTCCAGAATGCCTAGCAGTTTTTCAGTACCGGCTGGCAATTCGTCTTGCACGGCCCTGACATTGACTGACAAGCTGTAAGTGCGTTCAATCTTAGACGAACTCGATTTAGCGCTTTTGCTTGAATAACTCGCACTCAATTTCACCGAAACAGGCCCCCAGCCACCTTTTGCCGATAAGGTGGCATTCAAGCTTCTTGAGGATGATGTCGTAGACTCTTGTACAGAGTTAATTTTTGCGTTGAAACTTATTGTGGTTTCTTCCACCCGTATAAACGGAATGGGTAACATGGTTAATATAGGTACTGTGAGATCAAATTTTTTCGGTTCAACTCCAGTGACATTACCGTCGGCATCCTT
>CAJQKX010000125.1 GCA_905479025.1 uncultured Paraglaciecola sp. | reverse complement strand
TGAAAACGGTAAAAGATGTTAATGCTACATTTGTTTCACCCGGTGTAGCTGTGAATCAACTTAACCGATTAACGCATAACGACGAGCTGTATTTTGCTTTGTTTAAGCCTGCAGAAGGTGCGATTTGGCCAGGAAATGTTAAGAGGTATAGGTTAGATGGCTTGGATATTCTGGATAAAAATGGCTTGAATGCTGTGGACAGTGTCACTGGATTTTTTAACGATAGTGCCCACAGCTTTTGGTCACTATTGGCTGATGGAAATGACGTGCGAGAGGGCGGAACTGCTGAAAAAATGGGCTTGCCTCGGGAAGCTTATGTGTTTAATGGTGTCGGGACTATTATTAAAACCGAAAACACCTTGCATGAAGATAACGTTAGTTTAACCATTGCAGATTTAGCCGTTGGTGCCTTAGCAGATCCAGCAACAGCTCGTGAAACCGTATTGAAATGGGCACGTGGAGTCGATGTTAAGGATGATAATGGCGATGGCAGTACCGATGATGCTAGACAAGCAATGGGTGACCCCATTCATTCTCAACCAGTCATCGTTAATTATTCCCTCACAGACAGTGCTGTTTTTGTGGCAACTAATCATGGTTTCTTGCACTCGTTCGACCCCGCTACAGGTGAAGAAAATTTTGCGATTATGCCAAAAGACTTAATGGATAATTTATATGATTTATATACCGATTCTTCGAAATTTACACACATTTACGGTTTAGATGGCGATATGGTGCTCAAAACAGTGGGCAGTAATATCTATTTATATGTTGGCATGCGCCGTGGTGGTAATAATTATTATGCTTTTGATATTACCAGCAAAACTAACCCTAAGTTAATGTTTAAAATTGAGGGAGGTGCTGGGGATTTTGTAAATTTGGGACAAACGTGGTCAAAGCCCACCGTGACAAAAATTAAAGTGGGAGCGACCAGTAGAAATATTTTGATATTTGGTGGCGGTTATGACGAAGATCAAGACAGTAAATTACTCAGAAGTACCGATACCGTAGGTAACTCAGTATTTATTGTGGACGCGGATAGCGGCGAACTTATCTGGTCTGCAAGCAAAACTGATGCTGACTTAAATCTACCTGAAATGGAATATAGTATTCCTGCCAGGATTTCTGTGATTGATCGTGATAATGATGGATTTGCCGATCATATGTATGTTGCAGATATGGGAGGCCAGCTATTTAGACTGGATATCCATAATGGAGAGTCTGTCGTGGACTTGGTCACTGGTGGCTTATTAGCTAATTTTGCTGGCGATATCGAGAAAGATAACAGGCGCTTCTATTATGGCCCAGACATCTCTGAGATCAGCTTGGGCGCTGAACACTATTACGCAGTTGTTCTAGGTTCTGGTTTTCGTGCACATCCATTAAATACAACTATTAATGATCATTTCTACATGATCAAGGACGACGGAGTCTTTACCCTTGATGCAGATGGAGAATTTGGTTTGCCCTCTACTCCCTTGGGCTTAAGTGATTTATATGATGCCACCGAACATTTTCTGACATCTTCAGATTCTGTGGCTAAAGAATTAGCATTTGAACAATTTGCAGAGTCACGGGGTTGGTATATTAGTCTTAAAACAGGCGGAGAAAAGGTACTTGCCTCACCACTCATTTTGGACTATCAAGTGATATTTACCACTTATTTACCAGCCACGGCTAGCGATAGCGAATGCGCGCCACCGACAGGAAACAGCCGTGCGTATCTGGTTGAACTGCTCAACGGTAACTCGGTGATAGATCTTAATAATGATGGTACACAGTTACATGAAGACCGGTATGCACAATTAAAACAAACAGGTATCGCTCCAGATACCAAAATTTTGATTGAAGATATTATTAAACCTATTATTTGTTTGGGAACTGAATGTGCGTCGACTGTCATAGAGGTCGATGAAGATGGTAACAAGGTTGCCTGTGGTTCAGATTTTGAGTGTTTAGCTGAAAATATTCACAGTTATTTTGAGCGAGTGCAAAAAAGTAGTTGGAAGACAGAGACAGAGAGACCATGAAAATAACGCTAAATACACTGAGTAAAAAGCAAAAAGGATTTTCATTAATTGAATTGATGATAACGGTGGCTATCATTGGCATTATTACCAGCATTGCATATCCCAGTTATCAAGGGTTCGCTGTTAGTACTAATAGAAGGGCGGCCCAAGCTGATTTGATGAGCCTAGCGGCTGCTATGGAGCGACACAAAGCAGCCAGTTTTAGTTATAAAGCTGCCGCAGATTCTGCTGCAGATACGGGGAAGCCCGCTATTTTCCATCAGCATTCGCCATCTGCTGAGCTCTATGATAATCGCAAATATGATTTGTATATTAGTTCAGCCAGTGGCAGTGCTTATCTTATTGAAGCTAAGCCTTTAGCTAACACTTCCCAAGTAGGTGACGGAAAGGTTGCCTTTTACAGCGATGGACGACGGGCTTGGGATGCAAACAATAATGGCACTTTCAGTTCAACTGAATATTGCTGGAAGTGTTAGAGCATGGGTTTTTACTGATGAACTTGTTTAACTCTGCCCACTTCACCGCTGTCTAATCTCACTTTAATGCCATGTGGGTGATTGGGCGAGTTGGTGAGGATTTTTTCGACC
>CAJQKX010000124.1 GCA_905479025.1 uncultured Paraglaciecola sp. | reverse complement strand
GCACATCTCACCAATGGCTGCAATATCTTGAATCACCCCAATTTCATTGTTGACATGCATAATGCTAATCAAAATGGTATCGGGGCGGATAGCTGCAATCAGCTTATCTAAAATAATTAAACCATTAGGCTCAGGGTCAAGGTAAGTCACTTCATAACCTTCCCGCTCTAACTGGCGCATGGTATCTAGTACCGCTTTGTGCTCGGTTTTTAGGGTAATTAGGTGTTTACCTTTTTTTCCGTAAAAATTAGCAGCGCCTTTAATGGCTAGATTATTGGATTCAGTCGCACCTGAGGTAAATACAATTTCTCTTGGGTCAGCATTGACCAAATCAGCTATTTGGTTACGAGAGACATCGACTGCTTCTTCTGCTACCCACCCAAATTTGTGTGAACGAGATGCGGGGTTACCGAATACGCCATCTGTCGTTAAGCAGTCTGCCATCTTAGCTGCAACACGAGGATCTACTGGAGTCGTTGAAGAATAATCCAGATAGATAGGAAGCTTTAATTCGCTCATTTTTTACTCCGCTTAAAGCTGCAAACTAATAGAAATTTCGTTTGCCGCTATTTGATTATGATGTTTATGTTTGTCTTGTCTTTCGGCTACTTGCTTCACATCTTGCTGTTGCATGAGCTCACCCAAAGTAATACCGTCTAAAAACACACTAATTCTGTCACTTAAGCCTTCCCACAAATTATGGGTTAGGCATCGTTCTCCGCCTTGGCAACCGCCTTGACCTTGGCACTTAGTAGCATCAACAGATTCATTTACCGCTCGGATAACTTCACCGATAGATATTTCATTAGCTGGACGTTCTAGTTTATAACCGCCACCAGGACCGCGTACACTGTCTACTAACTTCTCTCTACGTAAACGAGAGAAAAGTTGTTCAAGATAAGACAAAGAAATTTCTTGGCGCTCGGATATATCGGCTAAAGACACAGGCCCACGTGTAGAGTGTAAAGACACATCTAACATAGCTGTCACTGCGTAACGACCTTTTGAAGTCAACTTCATAGTAATAAACCCGATACCATATTTGCTTAAATTTTTGCATACCTGACTAATTTAGTCAAGTATTTAACCTAGTAATTTAGTCAAGTATTATATGTATGGATCGAAGGCGTCACTGACCTTTTTGATATCCTCTCCATGTTCGTTATCAGAAAAGTCTTCCAAGTCTAAAGTGGGTAACGATTCACCACAGACATCCCCCCCCATCTTATTGATTGCTTGACACATCTCCTCAACTTTTTTATCAACAAGGTGAACATGATCCACCATCACACCGATAGCATGAGCGATAGGGTCAGGATTATCTGTTGCTACCGCATACGCATCAAAACCATACTTTTTGGCTATTTTTTCACGCTCCCCATTAGTCGGCGCTTCAGGCTTATGTTGCTCCACCACGACACGTCCAGGAATACCAATAACAGTGGCATTTTCTGGTACATCACGCACCACTACTGAGTTGGATCCTACCTTGGCACCTGTATGCACAGTGATTGGCCCTAGTACTTTGGCGCCAGCACCCACTACTACGTTGTCTTCTAATGTAGGGTGTCGTTTCCCAGCGTTCCAACTTGTTCCACCCAGTGTGACACCATGATACAAGGTCACATCATGACCAATCTCAGCAGTTTCTCCAATGACCACACCCATACCATGATCTATAAAAAAACGTCGCCCAAGTTTTGCTCCAGGGTGAATTTCAATACCCGTAAGCCAACGAGAAAAAGTGGAAATAGAACGAGCCAACCATTTCCAGTTTGCTTTCCATAATCTATGACTCAGACGATGAAACCAAATAGCATGTAAGCCTGGGTAATTAGTCAGCACCTCAAAAGTATTACGTGCGGCTGGATCACGATGAAACACACTTTGCACATCTTCTTTCATTCTACTAAACATTATCAACCTCAGTTTGTGATAAGTATCGTCTGTAAGTACAGCTGTTTGCGCCCCACTTTTCATTACTTACCATGGGGTGTGTATCACTAAACAATATCTCTCGTGCCTCGACAGAAGCATGCATTTCCCCATAAATAATTTTATCAATATCTTTAGCACTAACATCGACTTAAAGATTCCAGTTAATTTCAAATGTCTCGAAATTTCTTTACCTACATTGAAATCACTTAATTTATTACTCTCGATTTTTATTGGTTTTATCAACCGATGCTAAAATACCGCGCAATATATTCAGCTCTTGAGTCTCAGGTCGAGCACGGTTATATAATCGACGTAACTTGGCCATTACCATACCCGGATGTTTGGCAATGATGAAATTCGTTTTGATAAGGGTTTGTTCCAAATGACTATAAAAACCTTCAAGATCCTCTGCCAAAGGATATTCTGAGTCTTCAGGATGATTTTCTGGGTATTGACCACGGGATAAATTTAGGTAAGCCATTCGCACTTCGTAACACAAAGTTTGAACTGCCGCGGCTATGTTTAAGGAGCTATATTCAGGGTTTGCTGGGATACACACATGAAAATGACATTGTTGTAATTCATCATTACTTAATCCATTATTTTCACGACCAAACACCAAAGCGACAGGATACTTAGACACTTCATTTATCATTTTCTCACCACATCCTCTTGGCTCTAACATCGGCCAAGATAAAGTACGAGAACGAGCGCTGGTACCAATCACTAAACCACAATCAGCCACTGCTTCGGCCAGAGTATCTACTATTTTTGCATTCGCTAACACGTCACCCGCGCCTGCTGCCAAAGCACTGGATTTACCATCTGGTGCACTAATAGGATCAACCAACACCAATTGACTTAACCCCATGGTTTTCATTGCCCTTGCAGCCGAGCCGATGTTGCCTGTGTGGGAGGTATTAACAAGCACTATGCGAATATTCTCTAACATGATGTGTGGTATCTTTTTTTTAACGGGTCAATTTTAGGGCGCGCATAATAGCACATACCCACACCACCTCAAAATGACGATTTAGCATAAATATGCAGAGGATTAGGCAGTAAGACAAGCCTCCAAAAAAACATTCTGTTTGCTAAATTTACGAGCTTTGGTATACTTCGCTGCGATTTTTTGTTCAGTACACGTAATTAGGTTGACTGAACATTCTTAAGCGTTTTTTGTTTAATGTTCTTTTAAAATTGGTGGTTAACTATGCATCCTATGCTGAATATAGCGATCCGTGCTGCGCGTGCTGCGGGTAATATCATTGCTAATGGGTTTGATAATCAGACCGACTTGCAAACTGAAGCAAAAGGCGACAACGATTTCGTCACTCGCATCGATAAAGAAGCCGAACAGGCTATAATCCACAAAATCAAACTATCCTACCCAGATCACAGTTTTGTAGGTGAAGAAGGGGGTGTAGTGGAAGGTGACAACGATTTCAAATGGGTGATTGACCCCTTAGATGGCACCACCAATTTTATTAAAGGTATCCCTCATTTTGCGGTATCTATCGCCCTCATGCACAAAGGACGGTTGGATCAAAGTGTGATATTTGATCCAATACGTGGCGAATTGTTCACAGCAAGCAAAGGTGCTGGTGCACAGCTTAATGGTTTTCGTATTCGTGCTAGTAATGCCAAAGAATTGAGCCAAACGATCCTTGCCACCTCTTTTCCTTTTAGAAATAAAACCAGACTACCCCAGTATTTAGCAGGGTTTAATAAAATATTTATGCAGGCAGGTGATATACGTCGCAGTGGTTCTGCAGCATTAGATTTAGCTTACGTCGCAGCCGGCCGTTATGACGGTTATTGGGAAAGTGGTCTCAAACCCTGGGATATTGCAGCCGGTGAATTAATGGTGCGTGAATCAGGAGGATTGGTCACAGATTTTTCTGGGGGTAATGACCCTATGCATAAAGGCAATATTGTGGCTGGCAGCCCCAAAATTGTGCAAAGTTTAGTCAAATATTTAAAATAACATATCACAAGTTTTTAAGGCGAGCATTCGCTCGCCTTTTTTATGCCTCACTTGTAGAGTGATATTTGTCATCCTGTTTTGTTATCTTCGAAAATTATCTTTACGCCTCCATCCAAGCACATATTATGCAGGCAAACTTTCTATTTAGATTTATCCATTAATGATAAACCTTAAAGAGATGTTAGGTTCTCAATGTCATCACGTAGCGCTAAGACTTCAAGCTTAGTAAGCTAAAACCTTTTTGGGGCTATATTGCGCCCCCTCAACTTAATGACACCAAAAACGATGCCAATCAGCTCATATAATAGAAGAATGATTGATAAAAAAACTGGCTGGACGGATGAAGGATCAATGGGAGGTAAAAGTAAACCTGTATAACGAACATCACACTATCAATAAGTGGTTTTATATTGATCAATGGCGACTCACACATTAACGTTATCCTGCGTCTAAAGTGTGAGCACCTTTTGTTTATCACTTAATCGCTTGTTTACGCCATAATAAATACACCACAGGCACAATAATTAACGATAGCACTAATGCGCTGGTCATGCCTCCTACCATAGGCGCAGCAATTCGACTCATCACTTCTGAACCTGTACCTGAGCCATACAAGACAGGTAATAAACCCAACATAATGGTGGCAACGGTCATCATCACAGGCCTTACCCTAAGCCCAGCTCCTTTCATCACCGATTCAACCAAATCGTCTAAACTAGGCTCAGTATTATTATTTTGATGGGTTCGTATCAATTCTTGGTACGACTGATTAAGATAGACCAGCATAATCACACCTATCTCTGCTGCTACGCCAGCCAATGCGATAAAACCCACACCAGATGCCACAGACAGATTAAAACCTTCCAAATATAACAACCAAACACCCCCCATTAAAGCCAAAGGTAAAGTGCCTATTATAATGGCGACCTCGACAAAGTTGCGAAAGTTGATAAACAGCAAAATAACTATAATCGCAAGCGTTAAAGGTAATACATAGGCAAGTTTCTCTTTCGCCCGCTGCATATATTCATATTGCCCTGCCCAAGTTAGGCTGTAACCCGTGGGCAAGACTAACTCTGAAGACAATAACGCCTTTGCATTTTGGACGTAGCTGCCAACATCAATGTCTTTAATATCAATGTAAGTCCAGCCGTTTATTCGCGCATTCTCACTTTTTATCCCCGCGGGCCCGTCTTCAACATAAATTTTTGCTACGTCAGCCAAAGCAATACGCTGTCCACTTGGCGTCACGATAGGCAACAAAGCAAGTTGCTCTGGTGAGTCTCGATAACTTTGTGGGTAACGTAAATTAATAGGGTAACGTTCCAAACCTTCAACCGACTCGGACACATTCATGCCACCAATAGCGGTCGATACCACTTGTTGCACATCTGAAATATTTAAACCGTAACGAGATGCCAATTCACGCTTGATATCCACTTTTATATAACGCCCACCGGCAACTCTTTCTGAATACACCGAAGCGGTACCCGGCATCTGTGAAAGAATTTCCTCTATATCTTGACCGATACGTTGAATAACAATCAAGTCACTGCCTGCCACCTTAATACCAACGGGTGTTTTAATACCTGTAGCGAGCATATCGATACGGGTTTTTATCGGCATCACCCACGCATTAGTCAAGCCAGGTATCTGCACCAGTTTATCAAGCTCTGTACGCAACTTTTCGGTGGTCATACCATCTCGCCATTCGTCTTGTGGTTTAAGCTGAATAAAGGTCTCAATCATAGTCAGTGGCGCAGGATCAGTGGCAGTCTCGGCGCGACCTATTTTACCAAATACACTTCTCACTTCTGGAACGGTAGCGATCAACTTGTCAGTTTGTTGCAAAAGCTCGCGGGCCTTACCTATTGATAAACCTGCATAAGTAGTAGGCATATACATTAAGTCACCTTCAT
>CAJQKX010000123.1 GCA_905479025.1 uncultured Paraglaciecola sp. | reverse complement strand
CGCTTAACCGCAAAAGCCACCATGAACTCTTCAACAGGGGCCTTATCCTGCTTCTGCATAGACTGGGGGCTCGACATTGCAAGTATATGTTTTAACCGAGCATCAAAGGCGTGTTGCAAGCCCAAGCCTTTTGCAAACCCGCGTAAGCTTCCAAAATCATATACTGATTCAGGCCGGTATTCGTCAAAGACCTTTCCGTTTTCTGTCCGAAATAACACACCAGGAGCGTTACGAATGGATGAATACGTGTCAATTCCCAGGTTTTTCTTCTTAAGTGCGGAATTAGATGCCCCCAAACTGGGGGTTATCAATTCCCCCATCAGCAAATCATCTGAACTCCCCACACGGTAATACCGATAGTTGTAGAACTTGACAACATCGGTGCTCGTATCCAGATCGGCACGAATGGCATGGGTATCCGCATGAATCAGGCCTTTTGTATTGTCTCTGCGAACATGCTCCCAGCCCTGCACTGGGCAATGTAATTCATTTGCAGCTGCATTATTTAACCATTGGCATGCAGCATCAAACAGTGCCGTCAATCCCATACTATGAAGCAGGTCTACTAACGATGACTCCGAGATGCAGGGATAAACCAATTCCCCCGGCGTGTAGGGATTGAGGTGTGGAAGATTAGTCGGAAAATCCGCCCTCAACCGAGGTGAGGGTGCACATTGCGGGTAGTCCAATGGCAAACGCCAGTAGACGGTTTCTATCTCTCTGATACCAGTATCAGAAACCCCCTGTTTGCGAAACCTGTTAGGCAGCTTAACCACCCATTCCGTTTCAACAATAACGGCATATTGCCCGACGGATACGTCCTTAACGCAATTAACTGCCGAATAATTACCTATCTGTTCTATGGCCGCCTGAATGAAGGACGAAACCTCTGGCTGTTCATCACCCATGACCAATTGCGTTACCTGCTCCAGTAAATAACGTTCCAGTTGCCGCAGTCCGTGCAGCTTTTTTAGCGGTGTCTGATGACTCCTCAGAGGCTTTTTCTTCTTCCTGAGGGCCGCTATTTGTCAGCTTGTATGTTAGTACTTCAGGTGTCTTGCCGTTGGAGGGTTTGTAGTCAGCAAGACACTGAAACGTGCCGTCATTCTCATCCGTAATGCTTTCATACTCCTTCATGGCTTTATAGTTCGGCGGATCATTCTTATCATCTTCGATTTCGTCGCTACTTGAAACAATTACTGCACCTGGGCGCGCTTCGCCTAATGCAGATTTTGCGTCTTCGGACACTTGCGGATTATCAGTGTCGCTAAAGCTGTCATGCGACAAGGTATGCCAGGAGCAATGATGCGGGGCTAACAGGATGTCGTATTGCAGCATATCGGTATTATTTTTGTACTTCTCCCATAACACGTCCCACACCTCAACACCGGCATCACCAGCCAGTAAAATGTAGTTAGATGGCAACGAGTAACCGTGGCTAGCAAGTCCCCACTGGATAACGATACTGGAGCGGTTTTTATCCGGGCTGTGTTGTCTTCAAACTCATCATCAGCAAGCGGCCCCAACGCTCTGGCACTTAACTCCTTGATATACACTTCATTGAGCGTGTCAATCACATCCTCGTTTTGATAGACAATATCCAATATTTCATCCGTCTTGCCATCTTCGTCTTCGCCAATTAAACGTATTCGGTCACCCTGCCTACCGATCTGCTTTTCAGCCTTATATAGCTCGACCCTCCGTTTTGCCTCAGTATTAAAAGCAGTTGCATCCTTACAAAGGCTGTTATTTTTGCTTTTGCGCCTGAAAATTAGGGGTGAAGACCATATCTCTCTGACAAATATCTTGCCGTTTTCACCATCTTTAGGTGCCACGTAGTCATCAGGGCTCCCCCTATGAAAGTTCTCCCGAAATCCTCTGATGTGATCCTCGTCTGGATGGGTAAGGATCAGCACATCCACATAAGGACGCCCCTCATCATCTTTATCAAGCAGGTCATATAGTGCCGCCAACGCGTCACATTTGTCGTCATCCGATTCGCCATTTTGACGAATATGCATGTCTACCAATACATAGTGGTAAGTATCATTGGATGCTATCTTCATAAGTGTCATGTCGCCATTTCCAACCGGAATATGACTGATTGTTGATTTTTTGCTCATCTTGGCCTCTATAAACGCATCATCGCGTATAATTTGCTTCAAATTGGTGGATATGGGCTATAAATTAGCCCCTTACCCTTACTTACTGCCGAAACCAAAAAAGTGGCGAATTTTTTGCCACATTTTCGAAGTCACCAGTATTAGCACATAGGAAGCGCGCGAATTGTGAATACGATGGATACAAGTACTGCGACCCATTACAACGAAATTGAAGTACAAGACCTGGTAGATAACCTGAAAAATGCCGATGTAACCCGGTCACTTCAGGTCTATCGCACACTCGGCTGCGCCGCTCGATCAGGTTTGTCAGAACATGATGTTTTTGCCCATGTCGTCGTTGAAGCTCTTTCGCTCAAGCGACGGTGGCCAAGAGACCTCAAAGCCATCAGCTTTTTTATTAAAACTGGGAAAAGTATTATCAGTAATGAGGAAGAAAAATACTCCAGATTGATGGTAACGCCCTCAGTTGACGAACTATTAACAATTGATGACGAAATGTTAAAACCAACAAGTGCAACCGCAAAGTTTTCTCATGCTTCTGCTGAAACAATTATCGAGCACGCTCAATCTGACAACATCATATCCATCTGGATTCAGAAAATTCAGCAGTTGTTTGAGGATGACCCTCAAGCGGATTGCTTCATTAAGCAAAAACTAGAAGAGCAGAAAAAATCCAGGATTTTAGTTTTATGCGAATTTACAGATCAGCTTTATCGGAATGTCGAAAAGAGAGTTAAAGACAAGGTGAGAAAGCGATTTCCAAATGGGCTTCCATGGTGGGAGGTAGAATCATGACACTGGCATTTATCAAACAGATTAATGAATATGTAATCGACTCAATCATAGAGGCTAGCGACGAAGAAATTCTTGCTTGCGTTGGCAGCGATGGCTACCCCTCACAGCAAGATATTTATCAAGCTCGCACGGTGATCACACAGGCTATAAAGGAACAACGACAACTCAGGCTATCTCAGCAGAGAGCCGCGTTTCAGGCCTATAAGCAAGAACAAGAAGTCGCTCAAAATGCCCCCCCTAAACGAACAATACCTGAAATGCTATCGGATATCGTTGCGGCCATGCAAAATCAAGACAAAGTGCCTGAAGGGGTTATTCTCGCTTTTAGGGAGCAAGGTCAGGGCGGAAGCGAGAATGATATTGTCGAAATCTGGCAGAACTTAGTGGAGTTGGGCCTTATCGATCCAAACGACACTGACACATAATTATGAAATTCAAACAGCAGCCAGACGACATTCTAAAGAAACTAGGTATCTATGAGCCAGAAGATATCGATCTGGATTTAGTTGCCTATTCGCTCAATGCTGACGTCAAACGCGCAGCCTTATCCAATTGCGAAGGCAACATTATCGGTACAGATGAAAAAGCCATCATTACGGTTAACAACG
>CAJQKX010000122.1 GCA_905479025.1 uncultured Paraglaciecola sp. | reverse complement strand
AACAGTTTGCCCAGCAATACCCCAATGTAACCTTGGATATTGAGTTTATGGATTCTGAGAAGGCCTATGAGCAGGTATTGCACGGGGAATCGGAAGTGGCGGTGATTACCTTGGCTCTGGATAGTCATCACAATATTAATAGTAAGAAGATTTGGAATGACCCGCTGCGGTTTATCTGTGCGCAGGATCATCCATTGGCCGAGTTAAAGAAACCAGCGCTGAAAGATCTTGCCGAGTATCCGATTATTTTGCCAGGGTTAAATACCTATACTGGGCGAATTATTCAGAACTTGTTTCAGAAGGAAGGGATACCTTTAAAGGCACCTATGTCGACTAACTATTTGGAGACGATTAGTACCATGGTTGAGATTGGGCTGGGGTGGAGTGTGTTGCCGGAGACATTGGTTAGGGGGCTGCATGTGATGCCGTTTGAGGCTGTTAGGATTGAGCGGGAGTTGGGGTATATTCATCATACGAAAAGAAGTCTTTCGAATGCGGCGGTGGCGTTTTTGGGGTTGATGGGTGAGAATTGACATTTAATGACGCCACGACACCAAGCCTTAGGAAGCCATGAAAGGAAGGATGTATTTAAAATTAGGCCCAAGTAAGCAAGAGCTAAAATTATGAACAAACCAAAATTTAACCCTTACGAAAAATCTCGAAGGTTGTTAACCATCGCTTCAGTCGCAGTAGGTTACCCATTTAAACGAAAAACTTTACGAACTTCATAATTCAAATTATGATGCCTCTGACTCCATAGGATGGAGTATTTAACAGAAAAGGATATCTGAATCAATGGCTGACCAACAACACAAACTATCAGCAATCGCTGACTTTGCACCTACAAAACGCTTCTTTGTCGAAATGCTAACTCGTGATATCGATCTCGCAGATGCCATTCTCGATTTACTTGACAACTGCTTGGATGGTGTTGCTCGTTCGCACACAGGTAATGATGACGTAATTAACTACAAAGGCTTCTGGGCAAAAATACAATTTGATGGAAAACACTTCTGTATCGAAGATAATTGCGGAGGCATTCCTGCCTCTAATGCTGACTATGCATTTCGTATGGGAAAGCCAATTAATGCACCAAAAGAAAACCTCGCAACTGTAGGTGTTTACGGGATTGGCATGAAACGCTCAATTTTTAAAATGGGCGGCCACTGCATAATAGAAACTCAGCATGCTGATAACGATCAATTTAAGATAACGATTGATCAGGACTGGCTTAGCAGCGATCAAAACTGGAAAATTCCAATGCAAAGTGGAATGGCGCTAGGTTCTAGAAACGGCACAAAAATTACTGTATCCAAGCTAACAAGCGAAACCTCTAGATATTTTAGAAATAAAAGTTTCGTAACCGATCTTATCAACAAGGTCGTATTTTCTTATAGCTACATTATTAACAAACAATTTCGAGTTGAAATAAATGGCCAAGTTATAAAACCTAATCCAATCAATTTACGATATGAAACTCATTCTGATGAAAATAAAAAATCCATACAACCCTATATATATGAAGCCGAAATTGATGATGTCGAGATAAAGCTTATTGTTGGCTTTCATGCACCACTAATTGATGAAAGCGTAGAAGAGGCCGAAAAGAAAAGACCACAAAATAGCACTCAGGATGCAGGGTGGACCATAGTTTGTAATGATCGAGTAGTTGTTTATAGGGATAAAACCGAACTCACTGGGTGGGGCGTTCACTTTGCTCGCTACCATACTCAATTTATTGGCATTAGTGGGACGCTCTACTTCACCTCAAAACAACCTGAAAAGCTTCCCATCACAACAACCAAACGAGGTATCGACGCCTCATCCCCCCTTTTCCAAAAAGCACAGAAACATATTATTGATGGGACTAAATTATTTATAAATTATACAAATCAATGGAAAGGAAGCACTTTATTAAAACAAAGTAATTCGCGACTACTCAAAAGCGAGGAAGCACTCCCCTTAGACGTGATAGAAAAATTCAGGGAACACCAAGAAAATTGGGCAAATTTTAGAAACAGGTCTAATGAACGATATTTTAAACCTGAATTACCTACACCACCAGATCGACTGTCAAGTGGAAAGAAAATAACATTTAAAAAACCTATTGCCGAAATCGAGACTGTTATTGAACATCTATCACTTCCCGAAGAATCAACACCAGGGCAAACAGGTGAAGCCTGCTTTGATTACGTTCACCGCGAGGCAGTTCGATGAGTGGAACAAGCATTCCCTATCACCTGCGCACAAACAAGGCAATTGACCGCGATATTTTTTTCGAGCTGCTTGGAAGACTAAAATTACCAGAGACAATTCAGAATTATAACTATATTAGTCTTGGCGGCCCCATGCTAGAGGACTTACGTTTACTCCACCAACGTATGAATATGAATAAATTAACATCCTTAGAAAAGGATTCTGCCGTATTAACTCGGCAAGAGTTCAATAAACCTTACAGCTGCATTTCGTGTAAAAAAAGCTCTACTAATGAGTATATAAATCAACTGAACCCCTCCAGTCCTAGCATTATTTGGCTTGACTATACTAAAACAAACTGGAGCACTCAATTTCAAGAATGCCATACCTTGCTTAGTAAGCTGAATGTATTTGATGTTATTAAAATAAGCCTAAATGCCAATCCTGATAGCCTTGATGGAAAAGAAGCTACCGATAAATTACAAAGCTTCCATAAGAAGGCCGACGGACCATATACTTCCAACAACATCATTGAGAATGATGTCATTCTAATGGATAAACTTGCACTTACTCTGGCTGGGATTATCGAAACTGTTTCCCAAAGTGCGCTGGATCTCAATGAGGGCCTCACATTAAAATTGTTGACCTTATTTAGATATATAGATGATCGGCATCAGATGCTAACAATCACTGGAATCGTACTTGAACAAGACAAAGAAAATGAATTCGAGGAAAAAATAAAAGCTTCAAAATTACACGATTGGCCACACTTCTCTGCAAACTGGCAAGATATTCATGAAATTGCCGTCCCTGACTTAACTCCACGTGAGAAGCTGGCCATTAATCAATTCCTTCCTCTAAAAGAAGACGACTCAATAGACCCCAGTAAGCTCAAGTTTAAGATCAATAGAAACGAGATTAAAAACCAACGTGCTCTCAATAATTATGTGAAATATTATCGGTATATCCCAAACTTTCAGAGGCTAGCCTTCTAATCCACTACTGAATAAAGCTGTTCAAATACATATTCAGCGACGATTGGGCTAACACTATTACCAATCTGCCGAAAGCTATGCCATTTTGTTGGATGAAACTGAAACCAATCAGGAAAACCCTGCAATCGAGAAGCTTCTCGAGGAGTTATAACACGGGGTTGATCTGGGTGTACGGGTCTGACTGCCTGATGAGATCCTTTATCTGGACCGGTACCAGCTCTTAAAGTAGGGCAATATTTCTTCATGTCTAATCTGATTGCTTTAGAGACACTATCCCTCTCACCCGGTCTAAGATTATCATATCTATCCTCAACCAATTTAGTATGACGGGTACCTAAAAACCCAGAAACCCTGTTAACGGTTATATTAGCAAGACCAGCCTTACAACCTAACCCTAAAGGAACTTGATTTACCACTTTATCAAAAAAGGGTGTATCAATACTGTAGTTAACCTTTTTCCATGATTGCTTTTCAGATTGCCAATTAGGATCTATTTTTTTCGGCAACCCTCGCAATGCATGGCCTACATTGACATGCAAGCTTTCGTCAATAGGGCCCGGCCATTCAAAATGACTAGATTTCAGCCCTTTTCTGACACCTAAAAAGAAGACTCGCGTGCGAGTTGTGGGCGCACCATAATCACAAGCCTTTAGAACGAGCGGGCCTATCAAATCATATTGTTTAGACGTCTGCGATAATGCATTAGCAATGAAATTACTATATTTTTTGTTAAGTATACCTGGGACATTTTCAGCCAAAAAAACCTTGGGTTGGGTTTCCTTAACCAAACGAAAAAAATGCCAAAAGAGGTGATTGCGAGGGTCATTAATATTTCTATTACCCATGTAGCTAAAACCTTGACAGGGAGGGCCGCCAAAAAGAGCGTCTAGCTCACCCTTGATCAACCCAGCATTTTCAAGAAGCTCACAACCAGACATTTCGCTAACATCTCTTCGTAGATGATTAGAGTTTGGGAAGTTTTTTTTATGAAAATCGTACGCATATTCATCAAGTTCGACAGCTAAACGAACATCAAAACCTGCCCTAGAGGCACCTAAGCTTAAGCCTCCCACCCCTGCAAATAGGTCAATTGCAGAAGGAAGTGATTTCATTAAAGGTTGTTGATTTCGACTACGCATATATCCTTAGAAAACTTTTGTACGTATAGAAATTTAGGGTGTAATCGAGCTGTGAATTTTCTACGGTATTTAATAAACTAACGCTAACCGAAAATAAAGTATAGCAGCTAACAATTAAGACATTTATTTACTTGAAAACTAATACCCGACGAATCTGAATGCACTTATAAAATAATTTCACCATATGTCAGTAAATTAAATAAGCAAAATCTAAATTTGACATACACCTAATTATAGACAAGCGTTAAACAAAATCGACAGTGGCTCACTACTAGCAATCCACATCTTCAGTTCCTTCAACATCAAGAGCCTCAAAACTCAGCAAAGATAATTGAGCCCTTGCCCAACCAACGGACGGGAATCTGACTTTACTGCTGGAATGACTACCAATTACGTAGCCGCTACCGTAAACCGCGAGGACAGTATTGAGCTTTCATCCACAACCTAAATAGGCTCTAACCCACTATCCACATCAGCATTCTGCCCACGATTCCGCAGATAGTGATCCATCAACGTAATCGCCAACATAGCCTCAGCAATCGGCACCGCACGAATACCCACACAGGGGTCATGACGCCCAGTAGTAATAACCTCCGCAGATTCACCGGCAGTATTAATCGACTGCCCGGGAATACGCAAACTCGACGTTGGCTTAAGCGCCAGATTGGCGACTATATCCTGACCGGATGAAATACCGCCCAGCACGCCGCCTGAGTTATTTGAGGTAAAGCCTTCCGGTGTAAGCTCATCGCGGTGCTCGGTGCCCTTCTGGGCTACTGAATCAAATCCTGCACCAATCTCCACACCTTTAACCGCATTAATACCCATTAGGCCATGGGCAATCTCTGCATCCAGGCGATCAAAAATGGGCTCGCCCAGTCCTACGGGCATATTTTTCGCAACAACAGTTACCTGTGCGCCAATCGAGTTGCCCTCTTTGCCCAGCGCCTGCATATAGGTTTCCAGCTCGGAAATCTTATCGGGGTCTGGGAAGAAGAATGGGTTCTGTTCGATTTGGTCTTGATCAAAGCGTTCGGCAACAATCGGACCGAGCTGGGAGACAT
>CAJQKX010000121.1 GCA_905479025.1 uncultured Paraglaciecola sp. | reverse complement strand
CCTCCCATGCTTGCCACAACAGGCATGAGTACAGCTAATGCGACGACTTGTGTAATCACTTCATCGAATATGCCAATGACAATAGAAGCGGCAAAAGCGGTTAATAGGTTGATCCCCAACCATATTGCCCTGCGTCTTGAACTTGTAAACACTGGTGCAAATAAGTCTTCGTCGCTTACGCGTCCCATGTGTGACAACTGAGTTTCATAATATTCTTGGTATACGTCAATCGCATCTTTGACAGAAAAGCGTCCGAGTAATCGTCCTTCCTTGGTGATAACCGGTAACATTGAGCGACCACTACTTTTTACTGCTTCAGACGCTTCGAACAGTTCTAAGTCTGCTGCTAATACATGATCTGAAAACTCAGACACCTGAAAAAGCGGGGTACTCGCTTCGCTGGTAAATAAAAGATTGATATCAACTTGGCCCAAATAATGACCTGTATCGTCTACGACTAAAATACTATCGGTATAAGCCGGTAGAGCCGCAACTTTTAACTCTTCTCGTAATGCGCCTACAGTTACACTTTTATTGACCGTATACACATCATGGTTAACGTAACGACCTAGTTGTTCATCAGAGTAGTTTAGTGCTTCTGCAATTAGGTCTGACTCTTGGGCGTTGAGCTTTTTAATTAATCCTTTAGCTATCCGGTTGGGGAGTGCATCAAGTATTTCGACCAAATGTTCTGTGGTACTGGCAAGAGCAAGGTCTTCAATATTCTGATTAGACAGCAAAGACATAAGTTGTTCACGCGAATCGTCTCGCATGGCAGCCAATATAGGTGATTTTTTATCTTCACTGAGTGTTTGCCACAACATAAATCGCAGGTCTTTAGGCAACCCTTCAAATACGAAAGCCCAATCTTCTGAGGTGAAATCTCTGGCAGTGATAGGCACGGCCACTTGACCTTCTTTAAGCCGGTCAAGTAACCATAAAAATGCACTTTCTCGCTGTTCTTGGCTGACCATCTTACTCTCCTTAATATCTAACCTATATGGTATCTATAAAAGGTAAATACACCATAGTGATTTATTATATTTTTGGTGTATCTTATGTAGCATACAAAGCCTAAGCAAATATCCATCCCTTGTAGCCTTAATTCCATTCAAAAAATGTTTTTTATTAATCACTAGAGAAGTCGATATGCAAGACAGAGAAACCAATCCAACCCCAAGCATTGACGATACGACTCATAAATTAGAGTTGAGATACCTTACCCCCGAAGATTATGCGGATGTGAAGGAGTTAATGGATGTGGTCTATTTACAAGTAGGAGGGGCATGGCCACTAAAAAATTATCAGGCACAGCTTAATACTTTTCCAGAAGGACAGATTTGTATTGAAGACAAGGGTAAGGTCGTTGCCGCTGCTATTTCGGTTATCGTTGATTATGAAAAATTTGGTGACAAACATACTTATGATGAAATTACTGGCGATGCTTATTTAGGTACACACGATCCAAAAGGCGATGTGTTATATGGTGTAGATATCTTTGTATCGCCAGAGTATAGAGGCCTCAGATTAGGTCGTCGCTTGTATGAAGCGAGAAAAGAACTATGTAAAAATCTTAACTTAAAGTCGATTATGGCTGGTGGGCGAATACCCAATTATGCTGAGCACGCCGCTACAATGACACCCTATGAATATATTGAGGCGGTGAAGTCTAAAGATTTATTTGATCCTATCCTAACGTTTCAGATATCAAATGGCTTTGAGGTTAAACAAATACTCAAAGCTTATCTACCGGAAGACAAAGCTTCGATGGGGTACGCCACTCTTTTGCAATGGCATAACATTTATTACAACGCTGAATCGCCTAAACTTTTTGGTGGACACAGAAATACTGCGAGAATTGGTTGTATACAATGGCAAATGCGATATTTTCATGATGTCGCGGAATTGTTGCAACAAGCTGAATATTTCATTGATGCTCTATCAGATTATAAATGCGATGTGGCGCTTTTCCCTGAGTTTTTTAATGCACCGCTTATGGGTATTAAACCGGCTGAAACATCAATCGATGCAATATGGAATTTAGCAACATATAGCGACGAAATTTTAACTGAAATGTCTCGGTTAGCAGTGTCATATAATATCAACGTGATAGTCGGTTCAATGCCTGTTGTTGAGGATGATGAGTTATATAATATCAGTTATTTATGTCATCGCGATGGGCAAATAGACTGCCAATATAAGTTGCATCCAACACCCCATGAGAAGAAAGATTGGATCATGCAGGGAGGAGACAAACTTCAAGCTTTCGATACTGATTTTGGTAAAATAGGTATTCTGATTTGTTACGATGTTGAATTCCCAGAGTTAGGTAGGATCTTAGCCGATCAAGAAATCCAGATACTCTTTATTCCTTTTTGGACAGACACTAAAAATGGTTACCTTAGAGTAAGAATATGTGCACAGGCAAGGGCAATTGAAAACGAATGTTATGTAGCGATTGCCGGTAGTGTGGGTAATCTTCCCAAGGTAGATAATGTGGATATTCAGTATGGACAATCGGCTGTTTTCTCACCTTCTGACTTTGCTTTTCCACATGATGCAATCGTGTCAGAAACCACACCAAATACAGAAATGACCTTAATTGTAGATTTGGACTTGGACAGGTTGACACAACTTCGCAATGAAGGCTCAGTCAGAAATTATCTCGACAGAAGGCGTGATTTGTATAAAGTTAATTGGACTGGCAAGTGAGTGGGCGCTCACACCATTTAATGAAACAATAAGAATACCATGTTTTGTAAGGCATTTTTTTGTCAAAAAATTGATATTTAAATGGTTAGCATTGAGTTGTTATTAAAAGTGATCGGCTTAAAGCTTTAAGCCGATTGATATTGAAATACTTCATCAATGG
>CAJQKX010000120.1 GCA_905479025.1 uncultured Paraglaciecola sp. | reverse complement strand
AAAAATTATTTTTTTTGTTTTAAGAAAGCTTTCATCGCCTCCCTCAGCCGCAACGACAATCCACGCATAAGCTTCAACCGGATCAGATTGAACATGCTCACCACGAAAATACATAACACCAAGATTAAACTGCGAGGATTTATCACCGATATAGGCCAAGTTTTTAAAGGCGTAAAATGCCTCTGCAAACTTGCTCTTTTCATAGAGTTTAAAAGCGCTATCGAAATTAGCTGAAGCAGAAGAGCAAAGAAATAAAATGGAGAATAAAAGAAAAAATATCCGTTTTGGTAAAAGCATACAGCCTCCTTTTGTCTATATTTAAATAATATCTATGCATCTATAGTAAGACGTTTTTACAGGAAAAAAACCACCCAAGGATTCAAGAAAGGTAAGTAAATACTTCGATGAAATCGATTAGTACAGGATGATTATTACCCCGACTTGGGAGTGTCCGTTTTATTGATAAGGTTCACTCCATTCCCTTTAGTTGTTTCAGAAAATCAATTAGGTGCCGTTAATGCCGTGACGGCTGTAGTATGCACATAAGGAGTTCTACTCCCCCTTATAATATCGTTTATCCCATCCTTATTATAATCAAACACCTCCAATAGACGGTTATGTCCGGACGCTTTAACTACAAGCTCGAATCCAGCCTGCTGTTTAACATATGTAAATATAGAAAAGGGACTAATATAAACAATATCTACATCACCATCACTATCGATATCATCAACGAGAGCTGCTTTAACTACACCGTCAAGGATTTCTATTCCATAAGTTAACGAGCTATATTCTGTAAATTCATCTAATTCATTCCGGGTATAAATAATCATTTCAGTACCAACTTTTCTTATTATTTCAGGCTTATTATTACCGTTAGTATCTGCCACGAACATAAACTGTGGTCCGAATCGATCAGTTGAATCGAGCACTTGCGATATTGTAAATCCTTCCCCAGTATTTAATGCGATTGCTGCACCGTCAGAATTTGACCGGCTACCTAAAGCGATGTCTGTAAGAGCATCACCGTTTAGGTCGCCAAAATGTCCAGCACCAAATCTTTCTGGGTAACCATATTCTAATTTGGTATCAAACTGATCAAACGCATCTTGCTGCCAAACCTCAACTATCGACAAACACTTACGTGATAAAAATATATCTCTATAACCGTCTGCATCATTACTACCAATTGCCAAATCGTTTTCACTCGTAAGCGGACATCCATTTTTATTAAGTGGTCGCTTAATTGCCGAAGAAAACCTTCCATCTAGTCCTTGTATCGCTATATAAAGAAACTCATTATCAATACTCAAAACGTCAAGTAAACCATCGCCATTGACATCATCAGCAGTGAGCTTAGCCTCACCAAATAATAGAGTACTAGAAATCTCATAACCATTTTCTCCCTTTGCCAACCACACTTCCAGGCTATTAATATGTGTTCCGTCTGACGTTTGCTTTATTACCGCAATATCTTCAAATCCATCGTTATTAAAGTCGGCTGCTTTAAAATCATTTACATCCTCCAACCCAACAGTGCCAGTAAAGTCAAACCCACCAAACCCAACACCAAATTCCCTTGTTATTTCAGAATAGCGCGCACCAGCGCCTACATTGTAAATAGCACCAGTAAAGGAATCTCCTACAAAAGTATTAGTGAACGAACCTTCAGTAAATAATAAACGCGCATCATCTCTATGGTTACTAGGCTTATCTAACCACCATTCGAACTCACTTTCTTCTCTATCATCGCCAAAAAGCAGGCTACTCCTAGCATCAATCAATAATAGCGGTTCTATTCCTGTTGTCATGTCAGAGAATTCCAATGTCGCTCTATTTGTTATACTTTCTATTGGCCAATAGATATACTCTCCTGCCTCGATTTCAACGGCAGCAGTGCTGCTGTTATCGCCATCCGATACCGTTAATGCAAACAAATACACACCAGCTTTATCTGGTGAGAAAGTTCTTGAAACACCTTGAGTTAAAGCGCGATTGATACTGCTACCGATCGGGGCGAATATAAGTTCCCAATGATGCGTGACAGGCTGCCTATCCATATCATGGCTATATAAGCCATGCATTGTGACAACCCCAGCAGTATTTATGACCATCGGTTGGCCAGCATTAGCAACAGGCAAATATCCTTGATTTGGCACTTCTACAAACTCTCGCTCGCTAAGTTCTTGCCAAGATAGCCTTAGAGCCGTTTCATATTCCCCATCGCTATCAGTATCACTCATTATTGACGTTAAATGATGATTTAGAGCAACTAGCTTTATCGATCTTTCAGCGCCCGTAATCTTTATCAAACCGTTTCCAGAACCACTCCAGCGTTCGGTTCTTTTATTGAAAGCTAGGTCTGAAAAGCCAGTCTCCGTAAGAATTGATATACTTCCTAGATCAGAATCAAAAACTTTACCGGAAAACTGAGTAATCGTTTCAGAAATCGAAATGTCATTGGCTCGGAGGTATTCGAATTCCATCGAAAAATCAGCTAACTGGACTTGTTGACCTGTTGTATTATCAACAGCAATTAAATCCAACGATACGTTATGCACATCATCCAGCTCACCAATAATACTTCCATCAATAGTTACATCTACGTCGGCAGTTCTAAATCTTACATTTCTGAGTATCATCCCACCATCAATATGGCCGACCATACGCGTCTGCTGCGGCTGATCCTGCTCTACCTGTCCGGAAACACTCAACCCATCAGCTGTAAAATCCTCATAAGTAATAATAATTGTATCGCTATCCACCTCAACATATGCCGCACCACCATCTGGTCCAGCAAGTCTCTTGTTAGCGATAGGAAGAATCTCATTTGCCCACAGAGACATTGCAACTAGGAAAAACTGTGGAGATTCCACTGCCGACTTCGCAATTAGAAAGCTATCTTGAACATCAATTATTCGAGCTGGCATGGTTAAACCGCTATAAATAACTGGTTCTGCGATAAAGTCAATCTTATCTTGATCAGCTTGATCAGCTTGATCAGCTTTATCAGCTCCCTCTGAACCACCTCCTCCACAACCAGAAAGAAAAATAAAGGCAGTTATTGAGAGAAATAAAATGAACTGACGAGCGCTTGAAATAATATTCATGACATCCTGAAACCCTGCCTTAGAACAGATCTAAGGACTCCACTTAAAATTATATGGAGGGTATATCTAAGTGGAAAGTAAGACCATAGCATTCTAGGACAAACTAA
>CAJQKX010000119.1 GCA_905479025.1 uncultured Paraglaciecola sp. | reverse complement strand
TGGGCGCAGGCTCTCTTCAGCTTGAGGATAATACTTTTAATATAGGTTGCTTTAACGGAACTTATTCATGGGGGCCAATATTCGCAAAAAGAGGATTGTCTGTTACTCATGATGCTATGTTTGGTGAGGAGGTTAGAATTGGCGGAAGTAGCAATAGGCATATTCAGCCTTCAGGTTTTTTTCCTGATAATTCATGGTTGGACATGGAAAACGGTTACTTTAAGGGTGGAAACGACTTTGGTTATGTAGATTTTGACGCTCAAATGGACCTGGAAGACATGACTCAAAGGTGGGCAGTAAGAATACATAATGGCTTTATAGAGGAAGATAGCGATACAAGTTCTGATCTTTTTATAACCACCGATCCTTCCCAAACCCAAAAGCTTTCTAATTTGAATGTTCAAGGAGATGTAATTTCTTTTTCTTCCTCTGACAGGAATTTAAAAGATAATATTTCTTTGATAAAAAACCCTCTCGATAAAGTTTTATCTCTTGATGCTATAGAATTTGACTGGAATTCTAGCCAGCATGCATACAGAGGTCACGATCTCGGGTTGATTGCTCAACAGGTAGAAGAGGTTGCTCCAGAGTTGGTAGTCACCAGAAGTGATGGATACAAGGCAATTAAATATGATAAGATAAATTCTTTAATTGTTGGAGCCATACAGGAACAACAAAAGAAAATAGAATTTTTAGAAAAAAAGCTTGAAAGTCTGGAGCGGCGGTCTAGTCGTTCATAACTTTCATTAACACTCTAGCTTGCGTCGCAGGTATATCTGAAAAGTCATTCCATTCTTTCACTGAATCGTTTTTGTATTTTCCATCTTTCCACCAATCTCTGAGATAAACTTTAAATTCTTCAAAGCTTGAGCAGTTTAATTTTTCTTTGGCTAAGTTTTCTATCATTGAGTGGGGGGTAAGTGATGGAGATGAATTTGATTGTCCGGAGAATGACTTGTTATTCGATTTATCTATTTCATCGTCTCCTACGATATGCACGTTTAAAAAATTTCTCACGCATCTAACAAACGCTCTATTGCAAGCTATTGTTTCAAGGAATTTTGTGGCAAAGCTACTGGTGTTATTTAGAGTAGCGTTCGCCATATCTTGAAACTCAACAGCTTTGTTTCCTGTTTCATAGTTTGGTAAAAATTTTATTTTGCAAACTGCTGCTACGTGATCTTGTTCACATTTAACTATGTCATAAGAAACATCCAGAAAACCTCTAAGCTTTGCAAGTTCTTTTATTCCGCTTAGTTTTATTAATAGTTGGTGATCTCCCAGTCCAACTACGCTCCTTGGCATATCTTTTTTTCTTAAATCAAACCATGATTTGTTCGGAAATAAATGCTCATCTTTTATCATTGATCTCCAGTTTACTGATCCATCTTCTGCGAATTCATAATCAACGTTATCTAATAAGCCAAATTGATTTCTGCAGAATTTTCCTGGCCCATCTTTATAGTTTTTTATATAGTTCTTGGGTTCTTCTTTTATTTCTGCGGTTGATTCGAGAGTTACTGAGTTGTCTGTGGCTGATTTTGATTTTGTCATTATTTGCTTTCGTTGTAAATTTTTATTATGTTCAAGTCTTCCCAGAATTCTTCACAATCAATAATTTCATTATGATTTCCTGGCTTGTCGTACTTCCACGCAGCCTTACTGTTGTATATTTGGCCTCCTGATACTATTTTCATTGAACATTTATAACGAGAATTATCGCATAGTTTTTCTGATTTGTCAAGATCTTTTTTTGTTTTTGGTTGTTGTAGTAAAATATTCCAATCAAAAAACTTAACTCTTATATTGTTTATATTTTTTTTATCTTTGCTTATTAAATTAAATTTTATATTTGATCTTTCTAATAATCTAAAATAGTTTTCATTATCTTCTTCTGATACATAGTAATTTATATAGTTTATGTTATCCTTTATTATATTGAGGTATTTTATTTGCATGGGTTTATCTAGGAAAATATTGCATTTTCTATCGTATGCCCATTTGACTATATTTTCTTCATCAAAGCATTCGTTACCCCATATGTTTACTGCTTGACCCTCTGCGAAAGAGGACGGCATGATGTGGTTTGGCACAACAGATATAGAGCTTTTGTGGTACTCCACTCCAGTATGTATTGTTTCTATTTTATCTAGATCATTCTTTATTTTTAATAAATTTAATACGCCCAAAGCTATCTCTTCTGGCTTGATTAGGTTAACTGTTTTTGGCAGCTCTTTACTTGAGAAGGAGGGCTTTAGCCCTTTTCTATCTGACTCTATTAATATTTGATTATTTTTGTCGCCCCAATAAGGGCCGCAACATTCTTTATATAATATACTATATAGGCACACTATTTTTTTGTTGTATCCTGACGCTATATGTGTGCTGAATGAGTCGTTTCCGAAGTGGAGTAAGGAGTTTTTTATTAAATAGGCTGTTTGCCTTATTGAGGTCTTTCCGTGGAAATTCGTGCATCCAGGTATGCCTTTGTCGTCTTTTCCTCCTATTTGTATAATTTTTATTCCCATTTTTCTTAGGTAGGGTTCAATCATTAAAATTACATCTTCAAAGTAGTCGTAGTTTTTTGATTCCATTCCGCTGCTCGCATGCAGCGTTATATATTTATCGTGCGGAACCGGAAAAAAAAGAGGTTCTATGTGAGGAGTATCTATCTTAACTCCGCAGGAAAGCGCATATTGTTCTATTAAGTGCATATGTCGAATTGTATTTTATCTTTTCCGTTGTGCATGTAATTTAACATTCTTTGAGTTCCTATGAAAGGTAAAAAAGCTATTTCAAAGAAACCTTCGTGATCTCCGTGCCCTTCCATTACTGTAAGGTTATCTAAATTCTTATCGTAGGGTATAACCTTATGTATATAAGGATTTCCTTCTAGTACTTCAAAATACTCTTTTTTCGTTGCAAAGTAAATATTTAAATCTGGGTAAGTCTCTTTTATGTTTTTTAGTAAAGAAGTGCATAGATATACATCTCCTATACTTTCGGGCATCGATATTAAAAGCCTTTTCCCTTTATCGTCCTCACTTAAAAGCTCAGAGAAATTTATGTTTTTATTTTTTTCATTATCTTTTGCTGCTACTTGCTTAAAGTATTTTAATATTTCATCCCTGGTGGCGCCTTCGGATAATTTTTTTGACCAATGCTTGTGCCCATCATCAGATTCTTTAATTTCCATATCTAGGATATTTCTATAAATATCTTTTAACCAATCAGATTGATCCTCTATCTCTGGAGGGTTATATTCAGGGTTTTTAGGTTTTGATTTAAAATCAAAATCCCAATCTGGAGCATCCATATTATCTAGAAGTAGCTCCAGTTTTTTTCCTATAGATTCTATTCCGTAATTTTTTATTGTAAAATCTCTAGCTTTCCTGCCAAGCTCTTCTCTTTTACTGTTACTCATTCTGAATACTTTTCTTAATTGACTGGCTATACTGTCAGGACTGGTGCTAGCTTTGATAAACTGGGTGCCCGGTTCTCTATATTCAGTCCAGCTAAGCGGTAGGCCTGCCGAGTCTTTGGTGCAGCAATCTTCTCCGCAGCTATAATTTGTTACTAGAGTTATCAACTCTGTTAGCTTCGCTTCTTGTATAGGTATCTCTTGACCCCCGCTTGTAAATGGGTGGCAATAGACGTCCATGCAGTTATATATCTGATTTAACTGAATTTCACTAACTCCTAGTTTAGCATTTGTTGTGTTTTGGCTTTTCTTTGAACCGCAAAAAGGGCAATCTTCTTCCTCTTTCGAGAAACTTTTTATCTCGAAGTTTTTGCAATTAGAGCATATATAAGTAGTTAATACTCTGGATGGATCTATTTTCTTCTCCTTGATTAGCCTCGGGATATCCCAGCCCTCTGACCAGCTAGTGTGTAATAGTAATTTAGCTGATGAGTTTGGATTTTGGTTACAAAAAATCTTGAATCCTTCAAGTAGATTTGGGACGCTCTTTCTTAATTGGTTCCTAAAAACGAAACCTATCACAAAGTCTTTATCTATTTTAAAGAAGTTTCTTATCTTCTTTCTATCTTGATCCTCTAACTTTTTAAAGTTTGAGGTGTCTAGGGCTCCATGTAAAGTTTTTACATGATCGTGACCTAATTTATTTAAAGCTTTTGACGCGAAGGATGACCACGTAAAATAGTTTTTGATCTCTGGGGCAACTTTCTCTGCTTCGGGTAGTATTGGCAGGCTGTCTAAAGTAGTCCAGATCATGCAATTTATTTTGTTCCACCATTTCTTTTCTGTATATCCTGAGAAGGCCCATATGTCTTCTATACCTATGTAAACATCAGGTTTCTCCTGTTCAATTATCTTGTCAATCGTGTGGGTTCCGTAGCTGGCGCTTCTTGCTAAACTTGGATCTTCTTTTAATTTTCTTAATAAAGATGGATTGTTAGGGAGAGAGCCCTCACACTTCCATGGCAAGTTTTTTAAAGACGAGTCTCCCCATTGTATGCCGTTTGAGAACTCTACTATATCATACTTTCCTGTTTTTTGTAAGTAGAGTAGTATATTTTTCGTATGCTTTCCGAATCCAGTAAAAGCTTTACAGTGATTGGAGTGTATTAAGATTTTTTTTTTATTCATTAAAACGGAGCATCCTCTGAGGGCGTCGGTTTTTCGGTTTTATTATTTGCGCCATCACAAGAAATGTTTAGTAGTTTTTGAAGCATACCTAATCCTCCAGCTAGATAATCTTGGGATCTATTATCGCTTTTATCTCGATAGCTTTGCATCTTTTTATGGTCCTCTATTCTTCTGTACTCGTTGAGACAATGAAGGTAATGTTTAAAAAATTCGGTTAGATTCTCTACCTCGCCAGGTTCTAGTGGTATTCTGAAATTTTGACTTCCATTTCTAGTTAGGGTTATTCCGAAGGCGGGAAGAGTTACCCATTTTTCAGAATCTGCGGTTTTTATTTTTGACTTCTTGTCCCAGGGGGTAAATTTTATTGAAGTCTTGTTGTCTTCAAATGCATGAAAAGATGAGAATTCGTTTCTGTTTTTAAACGCGCTTATTACTCCGCCTATTTCGAATTCAGTAAATTTTATATTTATTTTTTTATCTGGATCATTCGCATTTTGAGAAAAGCTTCCCGTTTTTGTTTTGTCGTTCCAGCTGTGCTGTTGAATGGCGTTTGCGTAAACAACCGGCTCTTTCTTTTTGTTGTGACCTATTGAGAAATTGAAAGCGCAACCTGCGTTTTTGCTGTTTGGTTTGTATAAAGATAATGACATGATGTTAAAGATATTTTAATAATAATAACATTCATATTTGTTTTGTCAACTATCAATTAATTCTATGTCGTGACACCAGTCTTCTTCGTTGTATAGCGCGTCATACTTTCTGTAGCTAGATGTCCATATGTGATTTGGTAAATCGCGTATTCTTATTATGTCAAAATGTTTTTTCATTAGTTCTGTGCATTTTTTTTCATCTAGCACGCCAGCCCTTTTTAAGTTTTTGTCCCAAAAGCTTTCTATTATAGCTCGACACAGTAGCTGTTCTGGAAATTGAGATATCCTTTTTTTATTACAAAGCTCTGTTGATAGTTTAAACACATCAAGCATCCTTGTTCGCTCTCCAGCTACAATATGATCGGATGGGTGGAATTTGTTCTGCCTTGAGAATCTAAAATAGATATTCGAAGTTATTATTTTAAACCATTGATATTCTCCGTTTTTTTTATTTATGTGAGAGTTGTTTATTAATTTTGATATGAATGGCTCTAGGGTTGGGTAACTCTCGTCAGATCTAACTTTTATGCAAAAGAAACCTGTCGCCTTTTTGATTCCGCTTAATGTCGTTATGTTTTGGTATATCCATGGGGCTTGTTTTCCTGGCTTTTTATTTTTAACTTTTACGTTTTTATATTTATTGACTACGATTTTTATTTTATCTTTGTAATTATCTAGTCTTGATAGGTCATCTGTGTCCCAACAACTTACTATAACTTCTCCGTAGCGTAAATAGTTATTGATGGTGCTTATTGATCTTTCGTGAAGTGGTCCTTGTATTATTATTGATACTGTTCTTTCGAGCTGTTCGAATCTTTTTAATATTCCTTTTTGTAGCGATATCGAAAAATTAGTAAAACTTGAAACGAAACTTAGTTCTTGCCCTTCCTTGTTTTTTAATTTGTGTGGGTTCCATTCGTTCATTTTAAATAATCAGAACATAAGCCAAAGCATGGAGGCCCCGCATACCGCCTTGCATCATCTACAACCAAAACGCTTTTATTGCTGACCCTTTTTCCTGGATAGGTCCATATGAAATTTTTAGAAGTTAACGTAAAGTCGTCTGACTCATGCCAAAAATAATTTAAAGTTCTAAACTGGCTAAGTAGGTCCATTGCTTCTAGGTTTTTACAATGAATCCATAAGTGTCTGAAGTTCTGAATGAGAAATTTTGTAGGACACGGAGTTTCTGGGTTATCATGCCCGAGCCATAATTGCTTATCTGCCCAGATGTCAATTTCGACATCAAATCCTAGTTCTAGAGCTTCCTCTATGTAACTTATTGAGTTTTCTCTTTTTTCGTTAGGGCCAGTAATGTTACCCCTGTGGGATATTAATATCATATTTTAAGAAAGTTTCTAGATCCTCTGGAGTTCCTAGCCCCCACATCTTTTCAATATGGAACGTTTTTACTCTAGCTCCATTCAATAAAGCTTCGTTATATACTGGGCATACGTAGAATTCATTATTGACTCTAATATTTTTTTCTATCATCTGTTCTGCTGATTTTACGTAATCAGAGCCTTTTCTCCAGAAGTATATACCAACAGTTGCATGTTCGCTGATGGGTTTCTTTTCTGCTACTTCAATCACGAATCCGTCATCATTTAATTTTGCGTAACTCCACTTGGGGTGAGTTGAGTGAAATGTTAAAATGGACGCATCGATGTCGTCTGCCATAGATGAGTACATGAATTGATTACTGTCCCACTGTACATACTGATCGGAGTTTGCTAGAACTAATGGTTGATTATTGTTGATAAACTCTTTAGCTAAAAGCGTCGTGCATGCCGCTCCCTCGGTTAAGCCTTCTACTTGAACTATTTCGCAGTTTGGAGAAATTAAATTTAAAGTATGCTTTAGGGAGTATTTTTCGTAATGTTCTTTTTGTACAATAAAGATATGCTTGGCGTCGATATTTAAGTTTTCGACAACTCTTTGTATCATAGGTTTTCCATCAACATCAATTAGGGGCTTAGGGAAAGTATAACCTGCTTGCTCGAATCTGGACCCTGCTCCAGCCATAGGAATGAGTACGTTCATTTTACCTCCTTGCCATTTGGGTGAAATTGATGATGTTTTTTCTGCACTTAGTATAGTATTGTTTACCTTAGTAAATGTCAAGTCGTTAGAATCTGTAACTGCACATAAATGTGCCCCGCTTCTTATCGCTCCTTTTCTTCCGATGTGAGAGTCTTCTATAACTACAGTTTCGTCGGGGTTAGCTTTCGCTTTGATCATGCACTGCATGTAAATTTCCGCATTGGGTTTTGGTAAGTTTACATCTTCATTTGAGTATAGAAAATCTATGTATTCAAAAAAACCTTTTCTTATTAACATTAATTTTGATGTATCTCTTATAGAGTTTGTTGCGCATGCAATTTTATAATTTTGTGATTTTAGTTTTTTAAGAATATCTATTATTCTATGGTCACGCTGGTAGTCGTCTATTTCTTGTAATGTTTTTTGTTGTTTCAATTCCCATATTCTGTTGTGATATTTTTCTGGAAGATTTTTTTCGGCGGTTAGCTTTTTTAGTTTTTGCGTAGTTGTTAATGCATCATACTTACAAAGATGTTCTTCTTTGCTTATTGTATATTGATCTCCTATTTCAGACAGAGCTTTGTTGAGTGCAATATAATGTAATTCTCGCGACTCAACTAATACTCCATCTAAATCAAATATAATTAATTTAATCACTTATATTGATTGGTGAGGGGTTTTGAGGGGGCGGGCCGACGTTTGATTTAAAATTGTGTACCCAGACGATTTTTTGTTTACAATTTTGCATTATTTTTTCGCAGGGCGCTAAGCCGCTTAATGTGTGGTCTAATGGTCTTACTATGCCTGTTTTTTTTAATTTTTCAATCACTAGGTCGTAAAAGTTTTTTTTAAATATAGCTCCAGATAAAAACTGACCAAGACGAGCAGAGGGAGCCTGATCTGTCATATAATTTGAGTTTATAAGGTTATTTATGTCGTTAAAAAAGCTTTTATTAAAATAGGTGTCGTCTTGGATTACAACAAGGTAATCTGAGTCTTTGTATTTTTTTAAGACATTTAGGTATGAAGCAAATATAGAGATTTTTGCAGAAAAGAACTTTATGCAGTGTGGATCTTTGTAGTTTCTGGGGTCTCTTTTTTTATCGATATGTATGCCTTCTTTATCTAGATATCGCAAAAAGTTTATTAAGTCATTTTTTTCTTGGGGGTCTACGGCTTTATTGACTTTTATTTGAGGGTGTTGATCTACTATTGAATTTACAAATTTAGAGCGCAACTCATCTCTTTGAAGGCTAATGTATGTATATGTTATGTTCATTGAATTATGCATTTTTTGCTAGATTTATTAAATTATGAAATTTTGAATTTTTATTACAGAGTTTATGTTTTTGTAGGCATTTTGGGAGTTTATTTTCTTCATGAAGCGTAAGACTTTTTAGCCAAGATTTTAGATTTTGATTTCCCCTAATCATTAAGTCATCTTGTATATAATGCGGGAATTTTGTTTTATCATCTATGCTTCTGTGGTTTATTTTTAATTGCTGTCGGGAAATATTTTTACTGTATGATGGGTGATATATGTAAATATCTTTTGGTGTTAATGGATTGCTAAAAATATTTCCTGGGTAATCGATATGGTTGCAATTAAATTTTGATGCCTTAACTTTGTTTGGATTTAAGTTTGATAATTTAAAAAATCTACCCATAGGCTTCCATTCTTCGTAAAACTCTAAACCGTTCCAAAATAACTTATGCATTGGATTTAATGCATTAACTCCAGAACTTAAATTTTTAATTAAAAAATCGATTTCGTTTTCATGAAAAATTTCATCTCCATCTCCATTAAGATACCAGTCGGGTTTGTATTGTTTTGCTTTTTCTAAGGTAAAGTGCCTATGACTCATTTGATTGTACCCGTTGAAATGATAAAGTTTTATTTTGTTGTATGGGTCTGGTATAGATTTTATATAGTTAATTGTATTGTCTGAACTTCTTGGGCTCTTGCCTATTTTTATGCTACTTTCCCAGCAACCTTCTGTTATGATGATTTTATCACAAAACAAATATAAGCTTGATATAGATTCCCTTATGAAATCTTCTTCGTTATAACATTGTATTCCTGCGACTATTTTCATTTATTTAATTAATTTATTATTTTTTGTTAATCCAGTCTAATTTTATATCTGCCCGATTGGGATTATTTGGAAAATCTAAGTTTGGTGTTGGTAGGGTTGATTTTTCAAGATGGTTGTAATTGCAATTTTTTTTATTTACATATGTAAGCTCTATTACTTGTGGTATGTTGTTTTTATAGAAGGTTCTTCTATTATTATTGGCATGAATATGTACTAATGTAAAAACTTTATTTAATTTAATGAACATATCTTTAATTTCACATTCTTTTGGATTGTTCCAAAAGTGGAATTCAATTAATAGTTGCTTGATCTTTGAAAGGGATTCTATATCGCTTTCTTGGATTAAATTTATTTCATGTGATTCTATATCTATAGATAAAACGGAATCATCTGTTATATCTAAATCTTCTATTGATTTTATAAATTTTTGAGTAAAGCTAACCCTTGGGTCACTATTTGACAAGTCACATCTTCCGCCTTGGTCGTAAATTTTAATTTTTGAATTAGGTAGTATTTTTAAGTATTCTGACTCAAATAAAGTCTCATTATTGCAGCCAGCTGATATTAATTGCTCCGATAGGTTGCTGCTGTCAACTACATATCCACCGTCGCTTCTGGGTCCTATTCTAATTTTACTGGGACAATGGTATACATTTAATAAGTGTTCTATCATAAATTAAAATATTTAACACAATTCTGTATTTGCTGATTATTAACTCTACTTGCATTTGCACAGTTAATTGTCTGCAGGGCGCAGTTATGGTTTGTTAAGTCGGCAACTGAATAGGGAAGGCTATGCACTAATCTGCATGGTATTTTTTGATTTATTCTAAAAAAGTTAAACCAAGTATCATCATTTGTTGGGCATAGTTTCATATATACATCTGAATTGAAAATGCTTTCGATTTCTTTAAATAAAAGTGGACTATATAACACTGTGCCTTTTCCTGTGTGAAAATTATGTACGCAATCATTATTTTTGGGCTCAACTCTAATTCTGTAGTCAACATTTTTCCAGCCCTTACTTATATCTAAGGTGAATCCTCTTGCTGTTAGTATTCCTGGTTTTTTATTAAATTCAGATATGTAATTGCTGATTAGGTTTGGGTGATATATTGTATCATCGTCAAAAGTGATAATTATGCAATCTTCATTTTTATGTTTACTTAATGTGGGTAAAAGTTTTGTATATGGGCCTAAGTCTTTGCACCAAATTAACTTTAGAAAATTGTTATTTTCATTTATAATATTAAAAAGTTCTTCGCTTAACTCCTTATTGTGAAATGATAGATGATCTCCTCTTAGTGCGCTATCGCACAAATTAACGTATACAAAATCTAGGTCGTTTTGATAATTGAGAATTGATTTTAGTGTTCTTGCTAAAATTCTCTGATTAGGCTTGACGCTTGTTATTGATCCTATTTTTTTCATTTTAAATATTTGTTTTTCATGTGGGATTTGATTTCTGTAAATATATCCTCGTTCCAAATAAAGTTGTTTTGAAATTTTTTGTAAACTTCTTGGTTTAACCAACTATCAAGTTTGAAATTTTCAGGGTTGCTATGCTCTCCTATTTCTCCTATGTAGTTGAAGTTATTAGTGAACGTAGATACTTTAATAAAACCCCTAGCCGCAAAGGCTGCTGAGGTGCATGAGTCTTGACTTGAGACAATTTTTCTTGGATCAGCTCCAATGGAAGACATTAATTTTAAAATTTCTCCATGAGGTCTGAATCTATATTCTTGCGGCAATAACTTCCAGTATGACTCTAGTATGTCACATATTGATTCGTAAGAAGATCTCCTTATTGCATAAGCCCAAAGATGATCCATTAAAATGAGTTTATCTTTATTGTCTTCTTGAATATTTAGAGAAAGCCTGTCGTCTCTATCATGTAAATAATTTATATATGAATAACGGTGAGTTTTCTTTGATCGATGATGCTCTCCGAAGCAATTAATCATTGCTATTCTTTCGTCGTCTTTAAATTTATCAATAAGAAAATCTAACTGCTGTATGTAATGAGGTTGCAATACGGAATCGTCTTCAATGATTATAGCAAATTCATGGTCTTTAAGGGCTAACTCTCTTGCGTATTTCATTATCCTAGCAACACCTTGGTTTGATTTTGATATCACTGTTTCGCAGTGAGGAATGAATTGGTTGACCAGTTTAAATGAATCTTCAATTAAGGGAATATCTTCCTTGAATCTAGGTCCATCGACAACACAATAAACCTTCCTGTCCCAACATTGCGGAGATAATGAATCTAAGACTTGCTCAAAGTAATCAGGTCTATTATAGGCTGTTAGTACTATTGGGGCTTTCATTGTAGATTGTAGAGTTGTGTCCTTGGTTTCTCCACTTTTTTCCATCTTTGCATAAAATAGTTTTTATGTTGCCAAAAGAGTTGGTTCCGGTTAATTGCTTGTATTTGCAGTTTTGCAAATTAAGACACATGGTTATGACTGATTCGGGAACCTTAATCATATATTCCGGGTATCCACATTCCCACATTATTTTTATGGCTTGCCTTATAAATGATAGGCAATTAAAATATTTATCCATTTGATCTGGGTGCCCAATGGCAAATTGATCATTGATTTGATTTAGTAAGGATTGTTTTTCATAAACAAAACTGAAGCTAAATTCTTTTTTTAATTCTTCTTCGTGGTTGTAAATGTTTTCACTCTCAAATAAGGGTAACCTAATTAATTTATTTTTTATGCAATCATTTTTTTCGTGAATTTTGATTGGCTCGAGAACTTGTACATCTGGGCGTAATCTGACAACTAGATCGTACTCAGTTTTTTTGTAAGTAATGTAATCCTGATACATTGTGTGGCAAGTCTTTAGTCCTGCTAGCATAGGTATTAATCCTGGGTTGGGTTCGAGTTTTAATTGATCTATTGACCCTACCACTTTCATTACTTGATCGAAATTTAAGATGTGCTGCCTTGTGGGCCTGTAGTATTGGCAGAATTCTTGATAGGGTTGGTCATCCCAAGTGCTGATAAAAATATCTGGACTGAGAGGTTGTATTATGTTTTTCGTTATGGATTCTATGCAGTTTTCCCAGTCTCCTAGTTTTCCGCTAAATAGTAGCGCTGTTTTCATTCTGTGATATATTCCGTTATGTTTCTCTGAGCTACAAGCTTTTCGATATTATCCAGCAGAAATGGATAAAGTCTGTATGCAGGATTTCTTAATGTGTTTTTGATTATTTGTCCCGCACTCTTAACGTCGTAGTGTAAGGGAAGCACGAACTTTTCATTAAAAAGCCATCTTATTAGATATGAATATTGAGTTACGCCGTAAGACTCGCAGTACTTTGAGAACGTAAAAGTGGGCTTTCCATAGTGGTAGGGGATGAATCTTATTCCAGAATCAATTCCAAAGGCGGCGATACACTTACTTGATATAAAGAAGATGTCTGTTAGCGAAGCTTCCACAAAGTGTAGTCGAGGGTTTTCGTCATTAATTATATCTTGATACTTGTGTTTGGAATCTTTATCCATAAGTACTACCACGTCAAACTCTAGAGCAATATTCTTTAAGAGTTTATCAATATACCAATCTTCCATATTCGAATCTGCCCCATCTCTAGCATATAGATGTGACATTATGAATCTTTCTGGAAGATCTATTTTTGAGTTTATTTGGCATTCTGGTTTTGGGAAAAAATTAAATCTTTTAAACCAGTCAAAATTATAATTTAACCATTCCAATGAATCGATATGTAAATCATAAAATTTATCATATTCTTTATTCATTTTGTTGAATATGTTATCGGGTACATTCTTTATATTGC
>CAJQKX010000118.1 GCA_905479025.1 uncultured Paraglaciecola sp. | reverse complement strand
GGTGTGACCCAACACGTGGAGGAAAGTAGTGAGTGGGTTGATATTGCGAATACCCGTCTTGTAGAATTTACGGATGCTTTTGATAATGTAGATGTTATAAATATAAATAATTTTTTAAAAGTAAATGAGCGCTATATGCCCATAAGAAGTGAAATCCTACTCTATTCAGACACGAATCATCTTAATATATTGGGTGCCCAGTTTTTAGCTAGAAAATATATTGAGAGTCTAGATGGCTCTGTCTATCTTGAGCGTTTGAGGAATGAAATTGGTTCATTTTAAGGGATTTCTGAATTTCTTCTTGGCGTGGCTTCCGGTTGCTAGCCGATAATTTTTATCCTCTCTTTGGATGGTATTGATGAAAATAATGGTCTTCGATGTGCCGGCGGATAGTGGCGGTGCGCTTTCTATTCTTGAGGAGTTTTATAAGAAATTTAAGTTAGACAAAGAAAATACTTACGTCTTTGTCTTGGGCTGTGGGGTATTAAAAAATTCTGAAAATATTGAAGTTTTAAATTTCCCTTGGATTAAGAAAAGCTGGCTGCATAGATTGTTTTTTGACTACTTTGTTGCGCCGAAACTTGTAGCGAACAGAGGCATTGATAGGGTGTTGTCTTTGCAAAATGTGATGGTGCCAAGAACTAAGATTCCGCAAACTATATACGTCCACAATGCGCTACCATTTTCAGAGTATCGGTTCTCGATTTTTAAAAATAAATTGCTATGGGCTCATCAAAATGTTCTTAGTAGGTTTATCTTTAGGTCGATAAAATCTGCAACAAAGGTTATTGTCCAAACGCAATGGATGAAAAAAAAGTGTATTGATATGCTTGATGTTAACCCTGAAAAAATTGAGGTTCTTTCCCCTGACTGCTCCTTAAAACCCCATCGTTTTTATCAAAGGCCTCAATCAGGGAGGCTCGCTTTTTTTTATCCAGCAAGTGGCGTTGTTTTTAAAAATCACGAGGTGATCATTCGGGCTTGTTTGAGGCTCAAAAAATTAGGAATTTTTGATTATGACGTTTTTTTTACGCTCAGTAGTAGTGACGGGGGATACGCGAAAACTATCTATTCAACAGCTATCGAAAATAAACTGCCTATTTCTTTTTTGGGCAGTATTTCCCGAGAAGAGGTGTTCGGATATTATGAGAAAGCAATTTTAGTTTTCCCGTCTTATATAGAAACAGTTGGTTTGCCATTGCTGGAGGCGCGCATGCATGCGACGCCGATATTGGCATCAAATAGTGATTTTTCTCAAGAAATTTTATCTGGGTATGATGGGGTGAGTTTTTTCAGCCCTTTTGATGTTGAGTCGCTAGTGACGCTTATGAAGAATCTTATCAATGGTAAAGAGAAATGAAAGGGTTGGTTAAGAAGGTTGTGCAGTTTTTTATGATTTCATTGAATCCTGGGGCGCCCCTTGGCCAAAGCGCTTCAATTTATTATCACGATGTGGTTGTTGGGAATGGAGAGAGTTTCGATAGAATAAGTCTCGAAAAATTCGATGAGCAAATGCGCTATTTATCTTCTCAGGGTTATGTATCCTTGGTTTTTTCTGATTTAGATCGCAAGGCGGATTTTGGTGAGAAGTCAGTTTTGATAACGTTTGATGATGGTTATTTAAGTAATTTTTCATTAGTCTATCCAGTCATGAAAAAATATGGCCTCAAATTCAACATATTTTTAGAAGTTGGTGCCGTAGAGATACACGAAAATTACCTGAAGTGGTGCATGATTAAGGAGATGAGTGAAAGTGGGTTGGTTGAATTTGGGGCGCATACCTTTAGCCACAT
The DNA here is from genome assembly GCA_905479025.1 of uncultured Paraglaciecola sp. The sequence goes on along the minus strand of CAJQKX010000118.1, from coordinate 1,070 downwards.
TGATGCAAGGTATATCGATGCCGCGAATTTCGGACGAGAAATAGATTTAGCAAACCGATTAATAGAAGAGAATGCTGGGCGCGGCGTTTCTGACTTCTGTTTTCCCTTTGGTGCTTATGATCGGCCTGTCGCGAATCAGCTTGCTCGGATGGCTAATTATAAAAGGCTGCATACTTCTGATGGGCGAAGATCAACCTGTTTGGGATCGACAGCTCTTGTGGGTAGGGTAGGTATTGCGCAGGAAGATACGCAAGAGGTTTTTATTCAAAAGTTGAATGGGCGATTTGATTTGTACTATCGAACACTAAGATTGGTAAAGAGGGCACTGGGCGCTGGTGCAAAGCGGCACAGTAGGCATTAGATATTATCGCTTTAGATGGGCAGCGTGCGAATGTTAGGCCGGTGTCGCTAGGCATTTGTTCCTGGTTTGGGATCTGATATTACATCTTCTTGTTGCTGCTAAACTTTACTCTGACGTTCTGGTTGAAGTCGCATGTTTCTATTTAGAATCGGAGCCGTTGAGTGGTGAATCAGAGCTATACTTAGATTCTTGCCACGCTGATTCCGTTTCACTTGTTAAATTTAAGCTGTTTGGTGACAGATTATTGCGGTTTCAGATCTGGCTATGAATGCTGAGATTAGATAGATCTATCTCTCCTTTTCAGAGGTATACGGCCTAAGTTGGTAATCGGTCATCTAATGAGCTTAAGCATGCCAGCGATGTATGTTAGAGCTTTAAAGGGGTGGATTAGATTGGCTTAGTGGCTGATTCGTTTGAACCAAATTAAACTGACGTGCGTTTGCTATAGCTAATTGAGAGTCAAATATGTTCAAAAATAAAACACTTTTAATCACTGGTGGCACCGGGTCTTTTGGCAACGCTGTCCTTGATAGATTTCTCGATACTGATATCGGTGAAATCCGTATTTTCAGTCGCGATGAGAAAAAGCAGCACGATATGCGGCTTAAATACAATAATGACAAGTTGAAATTCTATATTGGGGATGTTCGCTCATACGACAGCATTCATACGGCCACCCGAGGGGTTGATTATATTTTTAGTGCGGCGG
>CAJQKX010000117.1 GCA_905479025.1 uncultured Paraglaciecola sp. | reverse complement strand
CTTCAAGTTTGGTGATCGCTTCAGCTAAAACGCCTACTGCAGTTTGACTGGGAGGCATAGATGAATGACCTCCGACGCCCTTCCCGACTATTTGCAAGGTTGTCATTCCCTTCTCAGCGACATTAATCGTTGCCACTAATTTATCGACCCCAGGTAAAAAACCGTCCAACAGAAAAGAGCCTTCATCTAGCGACCAGGCTAGCTGTACCCCGGTATCCTCCAAGTAATCAGCGACTAGGGCCGCACCTTTCACACCACCAATTTCCTCATCATGCCCGAAACTGAGGTAAATACTCCTTTTAGGTTGATGCCCGCGAGCCATTAAATAATTGACGGCTTCTAAGATACCAATGACACCACTTTTATCATCAAGCGCGCCTCGCCCCCAAACAAAACCATCATGAATTGTTCCAGAAAAAGGTGGTTGCTTCCATAAAGATTCGGTTCCAGGAATGATCGGTACCACGTCATAGTGCCCTGTGATCAGAATAGGTTTTAGTGTGGTATCTGTGCCAACCCACTTGTACAGCATAGTGTCATTGAACGTTTTTAATTCGAGGGTCTGGTGTAATTGGCTGTATGTTTGACTCACCCAATATTGAAAGTTGGCAAAGTCCTGTGCATTCACACCCTGCGAATTCTCATGGGATATAGTCTGAAACTGAATAGACTCTGATAAATGCGCCAACAACAGGTCTTCATCGAGAGAGTAGTCTACTGTCTCAGGGAGATTAGCCGCCTCTGGAGTATGCAGAAGTGTTCGAGTGACAATAACAATCAGTAAAACTAGGACACTTAATCCTACAATCTTAAAAGTATGTTTGAGCATAGGTAAAATAAGTTTTAATAAGTTGAATTTATACCATGCCTCATATCGTCTATATTTACATCCCTTAAATATCAATAATGTCTTGCCTAATAATACTCTGCTGCCTATTTATTAACCAATGACATTAGACAAAGCTCAATAGCTAAGCGTTTTTCACCAGGTCTTTGATGGCATCGATAGCAACATAAGCTTTGGCTGACAGTTCACCTTTGTCTGCAACGGCTGGATTGTCAACGGCCGATTTAAGCGCTGTGGCCAGCGCATCAACACTGTTTGCCACATCAAGTACTTGTTGTCCAGTCACCGCTATTTTGTGCATGATAGTATCGCCCGCAGCAGCCTTCATAACGTCGCTTGCCGCTGTCATGTTGTTTGATCGGGCCAGTAGTTCATCAAGAAGCTTATCCCGCTTGCCTAGACTTAGGTTTATTTGGGCCTTACCGAGTGCCTGTTTGCATTGGGTGAGGTAGGTCATGTCAGCAACAGATATGCACTGCACGCTGTCCAGTGCCGTCATTGCCTGGTTGACTCGGTTATTCACCGGATCCGCGTCAGACATTGTGGCAATATCCTCTATAGTCCGGTGAACTATTTTATCCATCTGTTGTTGTATGTTCATGGGGAGTATTTCCAATTTATGCAGTGGTTAAAAGGCAAATGCTGCTTTGCCTAGCAATGTGCTAAAAAGCTCTAAGTTCGCTGCTGAAAATGCGTCACACTTGCTGGTAAAAACAACGCTTAATTCGGTGCAGGTTTGAAGATAGGCGATGATTGACCGGTGGTCCTTTTTCCACGCATACGCAAGAGGAGATATGCTGCGGACTTTGGTCAGCATGGATGTTTCCCAATCTCTGATATCCTTTATCCATGCTTGATAAGCAGCCTCAAAGGGCATCAGTTCATTCATTAAACTTTGCACTTTGCTACGTTTTTCAATGTTGCCTGACATATTTTTTTTGTGGCTTGTTTGCATTGCCGTATAGTCGCATCCGGATACTGCTTTACGACAATTATCTAAATCGTTTTTTAGCGCGTTACCGCTAAGCCCGTCAATACCCGCTAATTCAGTTTGTAAACCGCTGTAAACATCATGGTAATTGACTAGATCCTGACGCCCGGATTTCAGATACGTCACCATTCCTTGAACAATAAACTGTTCAACATCTGGCAAGCTGCCAAGTAAAGTGGCGATGGTATCGACTTCATCTTGCACACTTTGCATAATCTCATTAAGCTCTTGATTGGCCGCTTGCTGCTGCAAAGCCCCAAGTGCTGAGGTAAAAGATTGGATTTCTTTTGGTAACGTTAAAGGGTTGCCCGAAATTGATTTAACAGTGTTTTGCACGTTTGAAAGCAGAATATTGACCGCTTCAGTCCCATCTGTACCGGCACTGGATAACACAGAAACAGAGCTCGCATAGGCCGCTAATACGCCCGCTAATTGGCTCACCTTTTTACCCTGCTCACTGAGGTTTTCCACATGCGCGTCTAAATCAACTGGATTACCAAGTTTATCTGACACTTCTTTGCCGGCAGTGACAAGGCTTGTCTGATTGTCATTCAACCCAGCTGAAAGCGCGAAACTTGATTGTTTAAAGGCTGAAATGTTGGGTGAGGCACAGCCCGCTGCCAATAAGCAGCAAAGCAAAATAATAAAGCGCATGAATTCGTTCCCTGTTTTGTAATCCCTAAGTGGCTAGAACACCAGTATGTACGGCAAAATATTCATCTATTTCACCTTAGACCAAAAATGAGTCTTTCACCATTTCAAGGCTATGCGGTCCCTCACAATAAAGTAGACCATCGGCCATACCAATCGTGGCCACCAAATGTTGGTGGATTGATTAATACGTAATCCTTAAACTAGGCGAGTATGTTTTGTTTATTGCCAAACACAACGGTCAAAATATTCCTCTGGATAACCTGCTAAGTACACCTGCAGCTGCAGAGCTTGACTAGCTAACCATAGAAAAGTCGAACTCAACTTCATAAGTTAATTATTTAAATTAGCTCTGAGTCTAAGGGAACCTGTGATAATGTTCATTAAATCTTTAATCAAAAAATACACATGCCCTTCTAATGAAATATTTATGTTTCTCTTGCTGGAATGAACGATGCCTACCCTAAAATCATTAATGACTCGACTAAATTCAAGTATCCTTAGCGTTATGTTACTGACGTCAATCGTGCACGCTGCAGGTGACACGGTGCCAGTAAATGTGATGAATTTTGTAGACGCTAAGACATCTGTGCAATTCGACAAAGTGATAGCCCGGGCAGGCGGTGTGAATTTATGGGGGCATATACGCTCCCCCATCCCCGTAGACAAGCAGCGTCTAAGAAGAATGAATAGAGACACTATTT
>CAJQKX010000116.1 GCA_905479025.1 uncultured Paraglaciecola sp. | reverse complement strand
TTGGCTTATCAATTTCTGCCATTCATCTAGTGTTTTATGCTTCATAATACCTCCCATTACAGTGAGGAAGTATTTTCGAATGAATAATGGATGACTGCTAGGCGTGGATCACCGGACGCTTACGAAATATTAATGCCTGAATGAATTTGATTCTTCAACTGGAAATAGGTCCGTTCTTCCATATATGCCAATGTTTCTGACTCATCGGAACTCCGGCCAATTAATTGGTACTTTGTCCAGCTACCATCACATCTATCAGAGATCATTACTATGGAGTCATCATCTTTAAGCCCTCTAAACTTGAAGCTTGGAGACGGTTTAGGGCAGTAATGACTATCCGTTATATTTAAACAAACCTTTTCCGCTCCCTTACCTTTGCATTCAGTCGACACTCTTAGCGAATAAGTGTCAGAATCAAGGAATCCAGCTAATGTCTGCCCCACATACCTAACTGCTCCTTGCTTGAGGGGTTTATTTTGCTGAGTCTCGGTATCGTAATCAAAAGGGTGACATATAAGTGATAGTTTTTCGGCAAAACTGGAGGTAGCATAAAAAAATGAAAAAAGGATCAAGTACTTCATAACTTTCTCACTATCGTATCAAAGGCAACTATCCGCTCAATGCCACTTGGATGGGATTGCATAAATTTCGATGTTAATCTTTTATCCATTTTTGCCATTCTTAGCAACACGTATCTTGCCTTTTTTAAGTCATATCCGGCTAGAGAAAGAATTCGTAAGGCAATTGCATCTGCACTTGATTCATATTTACGTGATCCAATTTGACGAACAACAGATGATAGAACAACCCCTGCCACCAAATCACCAAAAACCAACTCACCCAATATTGCACCAATAAAAACTAATTCACGATTTTTACCGATGTGATCCAACAGATGGTGAGCAATTTCGTGAGCTAATGTGAAGGCAATCTCTTCTTCGTAAGTAACTTTATCTATCAAACCAGAAGAGATAATTACTTGATTCGAATTCGTTGCAAATGCATTAAATTCTGATCCCCTGACAACTTTAATATTCCATCTGCAATTTTGGGGTTCAATTTTTTCTTGATTACATATTTCTTTAGTTACGCCAAAGATTTTGAAATTAATGTTTTGCACCAACTCACGCCCCTGATCATCACTTCGTACAACTGGACGAGGAATTCTTTCCTTACTAAGCTGACTCACTGCATTTTTAAAAGTCTGATCAAACTCGGCAGTGGCTAGACTGTAGCTAGCAAAAAAAACCACCATTAGCGATAAAAAATTAACGCCAATGATGATTTTTGATTTTTTGTTAATCATTCCTTATTGAAGACTTCCAAGTACAGCGCTCTCGAAAGCTCCTCTAGAATTACATTTGGCTGTTTTGTATTGAGGTGGGTTGGCCATCGTATATGTAGATGTTCCTTGAAATTTTACATTTACGGTGGCAGTTATGAAGCCACTATCTTCGGTCATTAAGACAGAGCCAGAACCTTTACCTCCAGTCAACACCCATAAAAATGGTGCTTTAGCATCACAATATTCAGCTATCAGCTCCGGAGACAAGTCGTCGCCCGACAATGTCACAAGCCCACTATCCTTTTCAATAGTACCAATACTGATATCATTGGTACTCATAAAGCCGACTAACTTTGACCATGATTCATCATAGTTGCCTTCAAAACTTACGGATTTGTCGAATGGTTTTATCTCAACAACGGGGGCACTGGCACAACCTCCTAACATAAGAGCAGCTAATACAACGCTTGACATACCTTTAAAACTTTTCATTATTTTACTTCCTTTTCCATTTGCTAGTGTATTTTTAAACATGCTTCTCCACTTTGCTCAGGCATGAACTAAACTGTACATAAAAATAAACAGTTTAAGGGAGTTTGAACTTTTCCTAACACACTAATATATATAATAAAAACTTACATTTCAGTATTAACACATTAGCCAGCTGTGAAAAGAAGGAATTAAAGGGGGCAGAGACAAATTTATGGCTATACCTAAGCCACCCACAAAAATATTTCATACTCATTCCTAGCAAGCTAAGAGTGTTATGTCACAAATTTCCAGGGCACAGTGGTTGATTGCGCTTTATTTAGAAATTTACAGAGATACTCATCTTAAAAGTTGGCTAGTCAACTAGACTAAAAAAACCATTCAGCAGGCTTCTCAGAGGCCAATTTTAGTCAATCATTGTGCAATAAAATAAAAGCTTGAATGACTATATATGGCGCAAACCTGTCTAATGATTGAAATCGTTGATCCGCAGTAAGGTGACGTAGATCCTATTTGCTCAATACTCACTATTCAAGGATTCCAGGATTCCAGGAATTCAGGTTTCAGCCTCCCCACCCACCCCGTAAACCGTTCAATTCTGAGCATCCCTCGTCCTAACCCAGAATCCGTCTCGAAAATCACCCTGAGAGTTCCACAGTTGCGCTCTCCGCCAAAATTTCGCCAGACGCATGCGTCGGTGATGGGCAGGGTATCAAATCACGCAGCGGCTGACTGAGTACAAAAGAGCCGCACAGGGTGTTTTTCAGACAGAAATGGGTGAGACCCGAAATCTATAAGTCGGTGGGCCTGAGGTAACTCGATGATTTGTAACAGGAAAATGGTGGCCCGACCCTGACTCGAACAGGGGACCTGCCGATTATGAGTCGGGAGGTGGTATTGGGAAGTCATCACTAAACTGAAGAATGTTAGCAGGCATCTAAATTTGACCCATGTAGGCATTAGCAACAATAGAACTTTATTTATTAGTTATAATTAAATCAGTAGCTTGTAAACTTCTAGGGTCAGTAAACTTTAGATAGTTGAATGTCTGAAATTGGCAAAAAACGTCAATTGTTTAAAAAGTCCTGACTGTCCGCTGATCGCTCAAAGGGGACTAAACCACAATAAATCGCTACGTCCGCTATCTTGGGCAAAGCAGACGGTCGGCTTCGACTACTCGAATGACCGCTTTTAGGCTCTAAGGCGTCATGCAGTCAATTTTATCGGTTGTCTGTTTTCTGCTATTAGCACACTTTATAAGATTTTTATGCAAACCCTATAAACATGGCAATAATGTGAAGGGAACTTAATGTACACCTATGCCTATGGATTTGGCACAAGGATGATGGGTTATGACACTCTACCCACACGCGGCGTCTACCCACTGCTCGCATAACTTTACTGCTTCATCGGCGCTAAAAACTTCGCTAGACAAACACCACTCCAGCCATAAACCATCAATGATTGCGGTTAGCCCTATGGCGGCAAGACGCGGGGTAGGTTTAACAGACTGGGTCTGATCTAATTCAGAAAAACTTTGCTCCAGAAACACGCGAAATGCCTGATTGGATGAATCATGAGCCTCTTTGATCTGGGGAGCTCTGTCAATCATGCCCCAGAACACCACCCAAGCGCGGAGGGTTTTTTGTTGCATTACTGAATCGCTGAAGGTTTCCTGAATAAAGATAGATAACCGTTGCCTAGGCAATTTGGTGCTGTGTGATTCTACTATGGCCTTGTCCATTAAAGAAAATGCCAAATCCAAATATGCCGCTGCCAATAGGTTGTTGAGCGTACCAAAGTGATAATTAATCAGCCCAACTGCCATATTAGCTCGTTCGCAAATTTTGCGCACCGAGCAGCCATCCACACCTTCGTCCATTAAAGAGTCTAGAGTGGCCTGCATCAGCTTTGTTTGAGACTTGCTGTAGCACTGTCGTGGGGTCGTTTTGATATTTAAGGTCGTCATGCAACAACCATAAAGTACAAACCGATAAATGTCATCTTGAACTCAAAAATGGAAGTCTCTAGGAGTAAAAATTGTTAGGTTCAAAGACGGTTTTACTGTCTTTGATAGGTTGTTTACCCTTTATTTTTACAAAGAACCTAAATAAAAATTGTACGACCTTGTCTTCGCTTGTCAAGTGCGATGGATTGCAAGTATACCAATCACCATAAGTAATTGGTATTTGCCGTATCTAAGGTGAATAATGTCTGATATTTATCATTGAGTGTTAGATATCCGTGATCATAAAACATCAAGAGAAAATTGCCTCCCCAGAGATTATCCAAAGTCGTTTCGAAGACTTAGGTTACATATGCAGTCATTCAGTCGCTACTGCAATATACTTGGCTTGTCACTTGCAAAAACCCATTCTAATTGAAGGCCCTCCCGGCGTAGGAAAAACTGAATTAGCTAAAATTACTGCCACTTATCTTAACGCGCCGCTGATCCGTATGCAGTGTTATGAAGGGCTTGACGAGTCAAAAGCACTGTATGAGTGGAAGTATGGCAAACAGCTGCTTTACACTCAGGTACTCAAAGAACAACTGGGTGATGTGCTTCGAGGTGCGCGGGGTTTAGATGAGTCTATCGCCCGGCTTCATGATTTTGGGGATATATTTTACTCACAAGATTTTTTGGAACCAAGGCCCTTATTGCAAGCCCTACAGTGTCAAGATGGTGCCGTGTTACTGATAGATGAAATAGACAAGGCCGATCAAGAATTTGAAGCTTTTTTGCTAGAGCTGTTATCTGATTATCAGGTGTCTATCCCAGAAATAGGCACGGTTAAGGCCGTTTCTACCCCTGTGGTGATGTTAACCAGTAATAACACGCGAGAGCTCGGAGACGCGCTAAAGCGCCGTTGTTTACATCTGTATATTCCTTTTCCCGATGCCGCTTTAGAAAGTCGTATTTTAGCGACCCAAGTGGAAGGCCTTGATACACAACTAAGAGAACAGATAGTGGCACTGATTGGCAAGTTAAGAGACATGCCGCTGAAAAAATCACCCGCAGTCAGTGAAACCATTGACTGGGCAAGGGCGCTGCTTTTATTAAATGTTGAAGAGTTGGACTCACACTGGGTAAAAGAAACGTTAAACTTACTGCTCAAGTTTCAGGATGATATTGAATTAGTTGAGCCAGAAATTGCCGCCTTGTTGAAGAGTTTACGCTAGGTGCGTTTTGTTGCCGACTTTATAGGGGCGCTGCGTGAAGCGGGTTTAGATGTGTCGCCAGCTGAGTCCTTAGATGCATTAAAAGCAATTAAGCTGTTAGGGCTTGAAAGTCGCGAAACATCTAAAACAGTCTTAGCATTGACCTTGGTTAAGCGACAGGCTGATCAGGTGATTTATGAGGAGTTGTTTGACTTATATTTTGCGGGTGTTGGAAAAGCCAAAACGTCGGTTAAAGAGTCAAATAAAGCGTCGAATAAAGAAGCGGATAAAAGCGAGATCGAGTCCTCTGAGAATGCGCAAGAAGCAAAGAACAACCCGCACTCAAGCCAAGCTGATATGTCAGATGGGCAGGGGATGCAAACTAGCCCAAGTTCATCATTGGGTAAGGCTCTAAGTAAAAATAAAGATATGAGTTTGGCAATCACGCAGGCCGCTATAGATGAGAAACTGTCTTCTATTGTTTTGTTTACTCAAAAAAATTACTTTGCTTATAAAATAATGCAGCGCCTTGGGGATGATCTGTTAAGCACTGAAATTCGTACCGACGCCAACAGCCCTGAGCACAAAAGAAAGCAACGGGAATTGATAAAATCCCGAGCACGTCTGCTTGATCAAGTGAAAGATTATGTAGAGCAGCAGTATGGAATTTTTGCTCAACATAAAGGCCTGAAGTACCGTGAGGAATATTTACAGCAGGCAAAGTTAAGCCAGCTTGATCGTCTCGATTATAAATTAATGCAACGTTTGGTACAGCGAGCCGCACGGAAATTAGCTTCGCAACATAGTCGCAAACGTTTAACGCGCAAACGGGGGCAGTTGGATGTACGTAAAACCATTGCCGCTAATGCCGCTTTTGATGGAGCATTATTTCACACCCGCTGGAAAGCGACGCGCATCGAACGCCCTAAAATTGTGGCGATCTGTGATGTCAGCGGTTCGGTTAGTCGGGTTGCGCGTTTTCTTTTGTTGTTTCTTTACTCTATGCAAGACGTTATGCCGAAAGTGCGTTCTTTTGTTTTTGCCTCTGAGATGATCGAGGTTACAGAACTTTTTAAGCAACAAGGTATTGAGTTGGCGCTCGAAGAAATAATGAAACGCTGGGGAGGTTTGTCTACCGACTATGGCAAAGCTTTCGCAGGTTTTCAGTCACAAGCTTTGGCGAGCATCGATAAAAAAACCACGGTTATCATGCTCGGTGATGCACGCAATAATGAAGGCGATGGCCGAACTGACATTTGGGAAAAGGTGTATCGTCAGAGCAAACGCGTATTGTGGTTGAATCCGGAGCATCGCAACAGTTGGGATACTGGCGATTCCATTATGTCAGAATATGCGCCTTGGTGTGGCAGTGTTGAGCCTTGCCGAAATTTGAAAGATATCGAACGTATTTTTAGTCGGCTTTTGAAGTATTCCTAGCATAAACTGGTCGTAATCTGTCGCGAAACTCTCGCGGCGTGATATCGGTCAGCGACTTAAACACTTTTGAAAACGAGCTAATATCTCGATAACCCACACCCATTCCAATCGTTTTAATGCTGTCTTGGGTATTACCCAAGCGATGTTTAGCCGCTTCAACCCGAAGTCGCTGCAAATAGCGAGAAGGTAATTCACCTGTCGCTTTTTGAAACCTGCGAATAAATGTGCGTTTACTCATACCAATTTGTTTGGCGAGATCCTGAAGCTCCAAGCTTTCAGTGTAATACTCATCGAGCCAATCCTGTGCCCTGTGAATACCCAGATCCCGGTGTTGTCGAAAACCGGCGATATTGATGAGGTTTAAATCGTATATTCGACGGGTATCAGAGCTGATATCTCTGCCTAAGCCAGCGGCGAGGGAGGGACCACAAAACATTTCCAGAAGGTGCAAGCTAAGATCCATGGAGGCATTTTGACCATTAGAGCTGTAAATGCCCTCATGTTCGACACTCGCTTGGTTGGCTTGCCATTGAATATCGGGGTAGCGCTGTTCGAACTCTCGCAGGTGACGCCAGTAGGTCGTTGCTCGCCCTCCGTTTAATATCCCCGCTTCTGCCGCCCAAAATATACCGCTATTAATTCCAGCGATGCGTGTGCCCTTTGCGTATTGTTTCGCCAGCCAAGGCGGAATGTCAGGATATTGCTGGGTGACCTGTTCGAAATCTCCCCAGTAGTGCGCGAGCATAATTAGATCATAAGTTTGCTCTCCTATTACAGCATCGCCATGGATCGAATGGCCACCATAGAGTTGCACCGGTTGATTATCTGCACTGAGCAGGTCACATTGAAATTGCTGATCTTGCGACTGGCGTAAGTTAGCACTGTGAAATAACTCCAACGAGCCATAAATGGTCGAAGCCCAGGCGCCATTATAAATAAGTAAGGCAACTCGCCATTTAGGTTCGGACACTGCATTACCTCCATTGGCACTATTTGGCACATATACCATATTAAGTGGCATTTTATCCTAAGTACAACAGAAAGGAAGGGGCGTAAAGTAATGGCTTGCTTGGGGGCAGTCCCGAGATGAACAATTGACAGAGGAAACACTAAGTGGATATTACATTTTCGGCTGAAGAATTAGCTTTTCGTGACCAAGTGCGTGCATTTTTGTCTGAGAATTGGACGGAAAATTTAGCATCGCGCATCAATAGTCGGGATGGCGATTACAAAGCAGCACAAATTGAGTGGCAGAATAAACTGAATGATAAAGGTTGGCTCGCTCCTGGCTGGCCTGTTGAGCATGGTGGCGTCGACTGGTCTGTGACAGAAAACTTCATCTTTGAAACGGAACGTTCTTTAGCTGGTATCCCTGATGTGGTGCCATTCGGCTTGAAAATGGTCGCTCCGGTTATCTACGATTTTGGTAACGACGAACAGAAAAAACATTTTTTACCACGCATTCTTAAAAATGAAGATTGGTGGTGCCAGGGGTATTCAGAACCTGGTGCAGGCTCAGACCTAGCCGCTTTAAAAACTAAAGCTGAATTAGATGGCGATGATTACATCGTCACGGGTGCTAAAATTTGGACAACTTACGCGCAATATTCTGACTGGATTTTCTGCTTAGTTCGCACCGACTCTTCAGGCAAGCGTCAAGACGGCATTACCTTTTTGTTGATTGATATGAGCAGTCCTGGTGTTTCAGTTAATAAAATTTCTTCTATTGATGATCACCACAGTCTTAATGAAGTTGTTTTTGATAATGTCCGTGTTCCTACTGCTAATCGTATTGGTGAGGAAGGAAAAGGCTGGACTTATGCTAAGGCTTTGCTGGCTCACGAACGTACTTCAATTGCAGCCGTTGCCGATTCTAAACGTAAGTTGCGCGAGCTGCGCGAATTACTCGCTCAAGAAGTGAGCGGCGGACGTCCTCTAAGTGAAGACACCCAGTTCCAGAATCGTCTCTCGAATACTGAAATTGAATTGATGGCCCTAGAATATACAGAGCTACGTGTGTTGGCTTCAACAGCAGACGGCAAAGGGCCGGGTGTGGAGTCTTCACTGTTAAAAATCAAGGGTACTGAAATTCAACAAGCCATTCAGCAGATGTATATGGATTTAGCCGGTTATTACAGTGGTGTGATCCACGGCGAAGATACTGAAGAATCTATCGGCCATGCCTTTGGACACTCTGCAAGACAAGCTTATATGTACGGACGAGCCGCCACAATTTACGGTGGTTCAAACGAAGTACAGAAAAACATTACTGCCAAATACGTACTGGGCCTTTAATTATGAATTTTAATTTATCTGAAGAACAAAACATGCTCAAAGACAGTGTCGAGCGCTTTGTGCGAGACGAATATGACTTTGATAGCCGTCGTGCTAATGCTGCCAGTGACTTAGGTTTTAACCCTAAAAACTGGCAAATGTTTGCTGAACTTGGTTGGCTTTCCATTCCCTTCGACGAAGCTCATGGTGGTTTTGGTGGTGGTGCGACCGACGTAATGGCTGTGATGGAAGAGATGGGTAAAGGTCTCGTGGTTGAGCCCTTTGTGGCAACAGTATTAATGTTTGGTGGCTTGTTGAATAAAAGTGGTAACGCAGACCTACAAAACGCCAATATTGAAAAAATTATCGATGGCTCACTACAAGGTGCATTTGGCTACTTAGAGCGTCAAAGTCGTTTTGAGTTGGCTGACGTGAAGACACAAGCCAAACGTGATGGCGATAATTTTGTCCTTAACGGTGAAAAGACAGTGGTATCCAACGGTATGGCTGCAAATAAAGTGGTTGTATCTGCTAGAACGTCAGGTGACCAGTGTGACGAAGCAGGTATTACACTGTTTCTGATTGATACCGACGCACCAGGCGTAGAACGCACCTCTTATCGCCTGATGGACGGACAATTGGTCGCTAATATCAAGCTTACCGATGTGCGCGTTGCCGCCGATCATATTCTAGGTAACGTCGACCAGGGTTACACACTGATTGAATCTGTCGTTGGTGATGTCATTATCGCTTTGTGTGCAGAAGCCATGGGCATTATGCAAAAGCTCAATACCACTACTATTGAATATACCAAAACACGACAACAATTTGGTGTGGCTATTAGCAGTTTCCAAGCTTTGCAACACCGTATGGTTGATATGTTTATGGCTGGTGAGCAAGCTAAGTCAATGTTGTATCGTGCAGTATGCGCAGCAGAAAGTGGCGCAGACGATTTGGCTAAAAACATTGCTGCATTGAAAGTGATGATTGGTCGTAACGGAAAGCTGATTGGTGATGAAGCTATTCAATTGCATGGTGGTATGGGTATAACCGATGAGCTTGATGTAGGTCATTACGTCAAGCGACTGATGATGATTAACACCACATTTGGTGATGCCGATTATCAGCAACAAAAATTTAATCGATTGGCACATTCTGAATAATATTGGGTTATGGCACTTGGCTTGATAAACATTAAGCTTTGTTTGAAAAAATATAACCTTGTTTGATAAGAGTGCACTAATCGTTAATCTGATTTTAAGTGAGGTGGGCAACGTACTTTGACCACTTCACTTAAGTTAATTTGTTGATTCACCATTGGAACTCGTAACAATGGTTTTACGAGTTAATTGGTGATTTCATCTTATCACATATGACAATTTAACAAGATACCAAGATGAGTGCCAGGCGCGAATTCTGGGCGGTGAAATAAACTGTTTCATCTCTCAACCAACGTTTTTCCTAACCCACAATGCGATGCAAGGTGACGTAATCATCTTGAATACCTTCGTCATCTTGTCCGTATGGTTAGTTAAATGTTCGGAAGCCTTTTTTTTAAATTTATTTATCGATACTCAAGTAAAGGTGAAATACCTCTGTATTGATTGATTATTACTCTTCACGGTTACTTTTTTAAACAGATTCCATCCTGTCGCAAATCTAGTTCAAGCTAACTTAATGTGTAAGGTAGAAAAATCTATATGTGATATATAGATTTATTGGTGATGCATGCTTTCATTATGGCATTTTTAATACGTGATGGTGTCAATGATCACTGGTTTTAAGCTGCAGTTGTGCAGGTACAACACGCTATGTTTTGACTGCATTCCACCCATTAATTTTTTATCCACTCAATCTTTGGAGATCATATGAAAAATATTTTGTTCATTACCATACTCGCCTTTTTAGCATCTGGCTGCTCCCAACCCACCTCAGAAAAATCGGTTGTACCAGATCAGGTTGCAGACGTAAGTGGATGGCATGCGAACTTTATTGATGAGTTCGACACTTTCAATCCAGAAAATTGGCAAGATCAACCAATTTGGGTTAATAATGAACACCATTGTTATGTTCGGGACAATGAATTTGGTACCCGTGAAGTGAGCAATGGCAGCATTAAGCTAAAAGTTATAGACATTGGTGAGAAACGCAGTTGTGATAATTTCAACAAATATGGTGAGCAGCACCCCGATACCCAGTATGTTGCTGGCCGCATCGCATCGAAAAATCTCAAAGAATTTGTAAAGGGTAAATGGACCGCTCGGTTAAAGGTTGAAAACAGTGGTCAATCAGGCATGTTCCCAGCGTGGTGGCTCCTCGGTGCTCGAAATAATGAGCCACCGGTCCAAGAGCCGGATGAAAACATCTGCTGGCCAATGGTGGGTTCAGGTGAAATTGATATCTTTGAGCATCATGGGGATGGTGGACCCGATCATTATGCGGCACGTGCGATTAAAAGTAATGGTGAATGTGACGGCGGTGATTGGCAATCATTGATGCTGGTTCAAGCAGCCCAACTTAACGAATTCCAAGAGTACTCAGTAGAATGGGTGGGTGATGATGTGATTTTTCGTCTCAATGAAATGGAAGTTTATCGACTGCCTAATGAGGCCGCTAAACTTTCTGAGCCATTCTTCGCTATCTTAAACTTTGCTAAAATCAATGACTCGCCTATGACCCAAAACTGGACGATGGAAGTAGATTGGGTGAAACACGAAGTCTGGAAATAAAAAGCAGATATCAGTGGCCTGCACCCACCACCAATATTCAAGCAATTTAATAATGCATTCATAGGGTCTTTGCGCTGTGTAATAAGCAGCGTTAGCTAGGATTAAATTTAGTGTATCAACAGGGTGTTATTTGAAAATTTTTAAGGGCGAGCATCGTGCTCTTAGGTTTTTTAAACCTGCTAACTGATGCCGATTTTGTATATGAGCACACTCAAGCTTTAACCTTAGCTCATAAAAAACTTCATCATGCTGGTTTATCACGAGATTGAACTAAATTCGGTCATAAAATTATCGGGGATAAAAGCCACTTCCAAATACAAAGAATAAATTGCAATAACAAAGCGGGGTGATGGGTTTAAGTGGTCTTGATCTTTGTTTAAAAGGTAATGTTCATGTTATTGTTTGTTAAAAGATTTGTGGTAATTGTGACTTGCGATTGAAAAGGTTAGATTAATCTAAACATTCTTTGGCCAAAAACTCACAAGGTTTGAACGTATAAAGTGATTTGTGAGCGGCGTTTTAATTTGATCGCTAATTAACTATATAGCGATGATGATGATAGTTTAGATAGTATAAATGGTCGCGATTTTTATTTATGTGGGGTACTAATGATACCCGTCGATTCGAATTGGCCCAGGTCGTTTTATTAGAAATTGATTAAGGATTTGAAGTGAAATTTATATTATTAATATTGACATCATTATTTGCTACTGCGTGCTCTGTTGTGGGCCAAAGTGATGTGGAAACAGCTCCCTATACTCTTCTTAAAGCTGACGAGGCTCAGAAAATAGAAGTGCGTAACTATGATTCAATGGTATTGGTGTCTACTAGTATGTCCAGTGAAAGTGGTAACAGTGCTTTTAGAAAATTGTTCAGCTATATTACCGGCAATAATGAAGGGGCAACAGAAATTGCTATGACGGCTCCGGTGATTATGAACGATAAAGATAAAGAAGACGCGAATAAAGGGTCGGAGATATCGATGACGGCGCCAGTGTTTATGAATGACAGTGCCGACAATTCGATGATGTCATTTGTTATGCCAAAAGACTTTACATTAGCAACTACGCCTAAACCTTCCAACCCGGAAGTATATGTGAGTGAGCTCAAAGATTATAAAGTGGCTAGCATTCAGTTTAGCGGAACATTGAGTGACAGTAACGTAGAGAAATACACCAACATTCTTGCAACCTGGATGACTGAAAATGGCTACGAGGCTATCAGTGAGCCGGTAAAAGCTGGCTACAATGGACCGTTAACGTTGCCAATGTGGCGCCGTAATGAAATGCTGATCCAGATTAGGTAAATCTCTTTAACGGATTCGCAGATAGCGATTATAATCATTTGAAATTAATCATAAAGTAACTAAACAATCTTATTGAATTAACATTGCTGTCTAGGTAGTTATTTTACAGAAATATTATTCTAATCATTGTTTATTTATTTCCTTTTACTATTCAGGAATTTCATTTTGACACTCAATCGAAAAAAGTCTCGCATTATAGTTATTGGTGCTAACTTCGCCGGTCTTTCCGCCGCAAGCAAGTTAAGTAAATGCCACGACGTAACTATTATTGATGCCAAGCAGGATTTTCAGTGGACACCTAATATCCATGAGATTTTGTCAGATGTTAAAAAAGAAACTAGCCTGAACTTAAACCTAGCAACTATCATCACAAGGCTTGGACATCGCTTTATTAACCAAACTGTTTCTAGTATCGACGGCGCTCTTCAAACCGTCACACTAGATGACAAGCAAATACTCAATTATGATGTATTGTTGATTGCATCTGGCCATTCAAGATCAAACTATGGCATTAAAGGCGCTAGCAAATATGCACACGGGTTTCGTTCTGCTGACAATGTAATACAAATACATCATGATATTGAGGCCGTTCTTAACAGCAACAAACACCTCATTAATATCAATATTGTTGGTGGAGGTTTTACCGGTGTAGAAGTGCTGGGCGAACTACTTCGCAAATACGCATCAACCAAGCAACTACACTTTAACGTCATCGATAATGCCTCAAGACTGGTGCAAGCCCTTCCAGAAAGACTATCTGATGACGTTATAAGTCAATGCAAAAACTTCCAAGTTAGCTTTCACTTCAACAAAAAAATTACTGAAGTTAAAAAATCTAGTATCCATTTCGATGACAACAAATCTATCGATTCAGACGTAACAATCTGGTCCGCGGGCACCAAACTGCCTGAGTATCTTGATGGCATCAATACGCAAGCTACTCCTAATGGGCTAGCGGTGAATACGTTTTTGCAAACTAAAGAATTTAGCAGTATTTTTGTTGCGGGAGATTCTGCTACGTTGCCAAACG
>CAJQKX010000115.1 GCA_905479025.1 uncultured Paraglaciecola sp. | reverse complement strand
CTCGTCGATACAGTCTAAGCGTTTGAGCGCTAATGAGTTCACCAGGTTTTTTTAGCCATGCGTAATATGCTGACGAACTCACTTCCATCACTTTACAAGCGACTGACACAGGATACTTAGCATCAAGCTCACTTATAAAAGAATATCTTACTTCATTTCTTTCGCGAAGAAGGCACTTGCCTTTTTTAGGATTTCACGCTCCATTTGTAGACGTTTATTATCCTTCCTGAGTTGAATTAACTCTGCTCGTTCATCGCCAGACAACACGTCACCTAGTGCCTCTTTTTTATGCTTGGCTACCCAGTTGTAAAGTAGTTTGTCTGTCACACCCAAAGATGCAGCAGCTTGTAAGATTGGATAGTCTTGCTCTATTACCAGAGCGACCGCTTCTTGTTTAAATTCTTCGGGATAATGTTTATTTGTTCGTTTAGTCATATTCACCTCAATTAACAGGATTATAATCCTTTATTGAAGTGTCCGGTTAATTCAACCACAACAACCGTTATTCACCTTCAGACTGGTGGTACATCTTAGACGCCGATGAAATTCTGACCGAAGATCCAAGGCTATGTTAGAGAAAGCCATGCAACACAGCAAAGAACAAATGCGCGTTTGGCAAGCACAGTTTTACTTCACTGATAATGACCTAGCCGTTTATGACCAAGAAAATAAATCATTAAAGGTATCTGAACGTCGCCGTTAACATCGAATTAACTGGTATCGAATTAACTGGCGCGAACCACTTTTTTTAGAAATTCACCTAGTGAAAAATGGCCAAAAAATATAAGTGGTAAAGTGCCACCTTTCTGTCAAAAACTGTATCGTCCGTCACCAATATGTCGTCATTATGCAAAGCGCACTCCTGAGCAAATTAAGATGCGCCGCGACATTAGACTCAGTAATCCTTACAGCTTTCTGCAAGTTAAAAATAAATTAGATGATGACTGGTTAAAATATTCAAAAGACTGTTTCTATTATCAAGCAGGAGAAAAAATGGTTTTCCCTCTGATTGACAGAGTGACCTACTACGCTAGCCAGATTCGATACTGGTTAATCTGGAGATCTAAGGATTTTTTGTCTTTAAAGACGAAGTTGTTAAATAAGTTCGCTAATTGTTCTTAGTTTTTTAATGAGGTCATGAAGGCAGAGAAAGCTGCCTTTTTTGTTTTCGACTTAAATGGTTTTTGAGTTGGTAACATTGTGTGTCTTTGTAACTCACAAACTGTATTACCGTTTTGAGCGAATTGCAGACGGTTGGAAGATTAGCTTTTCTAACCGTTTAAATACCAAGTACACGCTGAAAGCTGGTATCTAACGGCGAAAATCGAGCACCGCCTCAGATAAGTCTGTTTGAATAAAAGTAGTTCATCATCATAAACAAAAGCAATATTCAAAATTGTTTTGCACAACAGCGGTAGACGTTTGTTTTGCATTTTGAATTATTTGAGAACAGTTGAGTAATAGACGAGAAATCGCCGGTTTGCGCTCCCTCAGGGATATAAAAGATAGGTAAATATGAGGCAAAATGACGTTTTAATCTACCTATACACTGTTTATTTACGTGTTCTTTTGGCGGCCTCTGTTATGAAGGGTGAATACGGGCGATTGACTTGAATAGCGAGGGAGATATTTGCTTATCTTTTTAACCATGCCTGTTCAATTTTATAGGTTGCGTGAGTTCAAAATTTAGTAGTAACACTTTGATAGAGATAGAGATCGAGAGTGGTAAAGTGATCTATT
This sequence comes from uncultured Paraglaciecola sp., assembly GCA_905479025.1. The sequence goes on along the minus strand of CAJQKX010000115.1, from coordinate 2,382 downwards.
TACCGCTCTACGTTAAGTCGATAGCGTCAGGTTTAAGGTTGTTTTTTTAATCGACGTGATGCTAAGCCAATCATTCCCAAGGCAAGCATGGCAAGTGAAGATGGTTCCGGCACACTTACTGGTGGGCTGATGTCTTCCACGGGAGAAAAGTTGTTAAAAGCAAGGCCTATACCTTTTGTTTTACTACCAGTAAACGTGATATTAATTTGTGTGATATCGCTTAGGCCATTAAAACCGAACGCCCATGGCATACCATCTAAAGTGCGGTCGATGCCCAGTGGTGATTGAATTGAGTCAAGCAAGGTAGATCCATTGAATGCTTGAACTAAGAATCTTTCAGTTGCCTTACCTCCATCAATGTCCCAAATCTCACCAGACGCTGCAGTAACAGGGTTATCTGCTTCATATAAAATGGTAAAGACTCCAAAAGGTTCGTAAGGAGTACTTTGCCTTAAGAAAAAATCACCTAACAACGATGTATAACCAGGAGCTGCAGTATCTTTAGCGGAACCAGCGCCCCAGAACCCAGTATCATTGCCAGCATCACTATTCCCAGCGCCCTCAAAAACAGCTTTAGTGTCTAAAACGCCATCGAAATTACTATCAAAACCAAAACGTACGGTTACTCCATCTGCCATAAAAGCATCCGTAAATTCTATTGTACCATTATCTGTCGGTACACCACCTGATGCTGTTGTTTCAAAATCAATAAGCCCAGCGTTTACGTTTAATGCCATTGGCAAAAAAAGAATACCGCATAAGATTTGTTTCACATTCATAATAACTCCTGATTACAAAAATATTTAGTTCAACAACCTATATCAATATTTGCGCCAACACGCATAAATTGATAAACCATATATTTATCATAAACTTAAGTGCAATCCTCTTTTTGCTGTTTAGATTGTAATTTGCTTTATGCATTGCAATTTGTAAATACCCCAAACGGACAGACTAAAAAAGAACGTTAGTGACCGTATAACATGCTTAACTTGGTGGTAAAAATTACTGTTCCATACAATGAAGGAATCTTTAGTTATTCGCCTAATTACATGGATATACATGGAACTCTTGTGAATTTCCTCTAAATAACCCATATGGTAGTGACATGAAAAATTCCGGAACCACTATGCTGCTGGTTAGCTTAACAAGCAAAGCCAGCGGATAAACCGCTGCTTTAGGCGTTAGAGCGTCAAGTTTAATCTTGATGCATCTTGCAGGGTGTAAGTCCCTGTCGGGTAAGGTCTAACCAACCGCGCGTATCGAGTGTTGCGCTTGTGGCGGAAAGAATCTTTGAACTCGAACAATACAAGTGAAGCGTACACAGATAAATGTATAGGCCGTAGGGGTTTCGCAGACCCTAAGAACTGGCATAGCAGACAGCTTCGAAATAAAAATTGAGGTCGGTGAGGGGCTTAACGCCCACCGAAACCTATACAGAAGCATCCACTAATGGTGAGGATGTGGAGGGCCTCCGGAGTCAAAAGGTTGTGGCATGTACATACAGATGCACTTGAGAACTTGAGAGATCCATTTATTCCCCTCATGATATTATTCCCGCGAATTGAATTGCTAGAGACACGAAGCTCTGCTGAGACCGGACTACGCTGGTGCGCGAGAATAATTAATCAGCATGAGGAACGTCGAGCGTCCCGTAACGGGGATATTGGCCGATGGTTAAATGGAAGTCGGATCATGCATAGTACTCTGAGGTTGGGAGAGCCAACTACATGGGGAAGGACTTGACGGAAGTACATAGCTCTCAGAGGACACTCATCCCCGACGCAGAAGATTGGGAATATTATGAGCTACCCGCACTGAGAGGAATAGCCAGAAAAGCAAAACAAGAACCCACACATCGCTTTCGCGATTTGTCTCGCTGTTTAAACGAAACCCATTGGCGCTATGCATTCAGTAAAATGAACAAAAGGCGGCGAGCGGGGTCGATAATGTTACCTATCAAGATTATCAAAAACACTTTGATGAAAATGCAGAGGAGCTTATAGGCCGTTTAAAGAGGCAAAGCTACAAAGCCCGGTTGGTGAAACGGAATAAAAGGGTCAGTGTAAAATTAAGCAAATCAAAATTGAGGGGGAAGATCACTTGATTTGCCACTCGCTTTATTTGGAGATGTTAATGTCCGCTATTGGCCGATAGCCGAGCATACAATATCTGTTCTCCGACGAGAATTAGAGGAGAAACTAAGGTCACTTCTCAGAATTGACGTTTGTGTCTTCAGCAGACTCAGTGAGTATTGTTTCCCGATCGCCTTTGCTAATATATTTAGGTTTGATTTTTGAAGACAATTTAGCATTTGCTTTTTTCGCACGCGCTTTTAAAATCTGATTACCTTTTTTACGACGGTTCATTGTATTATTCCAA
>CAJQKX010000114.1 GCA_905479025.1 uncultured Paraglaciecola sp. | reverse complement strand
AAACAATATTCCCTTTGATCTTAGTTATGATGATTTACAAGAGTATTTGGATCCTTTTTACCGCTCTTACGACTGTGCCGATGGCCGAAAATTTTACTGTGTCTGTCCCTCGCATCGCACCCATGCGAAACGTTGCTTGCAGGTGTTGGGTCTCTATGAAGAACTGGTTGCACAAGGCCTTCCTGAGATTAGCGACCTGCATTTACCCACTAGTCAGTGGGATGGGGAAACCTCTATTGGTGTCTATCCCTTGCCAAAAAAATGGGCAGATATTATTGCCAAAAAAATGAAGTGGGTTTTTCTCAGCAAAACCTCAGATCAGTGGGGGCTGATTTTTGGCGAGGGGCATATCCCAGGGGCCCCGCATAGAACCACTCAGGAATGGGTTAACAGTGAACATTGTAAAAGTGCAGGTCTTATCGTCGCAGTCAATGATCCTGAGTACGGATTGATGAAGCAGCCTGGTCCAGTTGCTTGGTTAGAAGAATCAGCACACTTAATGCTGTCTCCATCACCACGCAAAGATGTTAACTTTGAGGAGGCCTTGCAACAACTGCAAAAGGTTAAATTAGCTGAAAAAATCACTCGCCCAGCGGTAACAGGCTCAGCGAGTGAAGAAAAGTCCGGCTGGTTGGACGGAATTCGCATCTTAGATTTAAGCAATGTGATTGCGGGCCCTCACTCATCGGCATTTCTAGCGCGTTTTGGTGCACAAATTATCAAATTACAGTCGGTTGTGCCTAGCTACGATCCCCTAATCGGTACCTTGTTTGCCTTTCAATCTGATATGGGAAAGCGCAGTGGCCTTTTAGATATCAACAAACCTGAAGGAAGAGAGGCTTTCGAGCGCTTGGTGCGCAGCGTCGACTTAGTGATTATTAATGCACCCGAGCGCCAGATGATCCCACTGGGCCTTGATCACGATACTTTGCAGGCGATTCATCCCGGTGTTTTATTTTGTCGCTTAGATTGTTTTGGTGGCCCAAGCGTTGGCCCAAAAACGAATTATATTGGCTATGATGATATTATTCAGGCCAATAGCGGCATTATGTCGCGCTTTGGCGGACAGGAAACTCCCGAGGAGCATGCCCATCTGGGTACACTGGATGTTAATTGCGGTTTTGCCGGCGGACTGTCCATGGCAGTGGCGCTTTATCACCGACTAAAAACGGGTATGACGTCCAGAGCGCGTACATCTTTATCAGCAGTTACAAACTTAGCGCAACTGCCATTCTGTTTTGATTATGTGGGCCTTCCCCCCTTTAATGAGCCAAGTGGCAGAGCGGCCATGGGCGCACATGCGCTGTCACAGTTTTATAAAACCTGGGACGCATGGATTTTTATTGATGCCGGTAAATCTGAACTTGAAATCTTAGAGAAAAAGGTACCTGGTCTTCAAGGAATAACGGTCACAGGGGATATTCAAACATTTTTAACCGTCGCTTTTCAGCAAGCTTCTACACAGGAGTGGGTAAAGCGCTTTATTGAAGCCGACATAGCCGCTGCCCAACCACTTTCAATTGAAGATCTGCGCACACAATATAGTCGCCAAACTGATGGCAAAGTGGGTACGGAATTAGGCAGCTTCGCCTTTTCAATTTACCCCGATCATCCCAGTGGTCATTGCCTGACCCAAATTGATCACTACGCAATTAGACCTCAGAGAGCTTCAATACGGGCGGTGACTGCCACCGAGCGTCATGGTCATTCAACCCGAGCCATTCTTAAGACAGTTGCGTATACCGACGATCAAATTGATACCATGATCGATAGTAAAGTCGCTTCTCTGGGATGGAGTACAGAGCATTTGCCCTCAGACCAAGGTTATGCATTAACCGTTACAGCAGAGAAAGCCAGCAGCGTTGAACAACTTTACCCAGAGTTATTAAATATCGAAGAGTTTGAGGCTGAACATCACCACTAGTTAAATCACGGAGTGACTCTGTATAAAAATGTAAACACATGGTTTTTTGGTGATCATATGGGCTGGGTGCCTAAGCTAACGTTTATCACACTCAGAGCAGATTATAGGTAGCATATTTCCATATTGACCTCTTTTGTATATCCTTGAGTAAGAGAAAATATGCGATGTCTCGTCTATTACTGTTCTGTTTTGACAGAATTCGAAATGCAAAATAAACGCCCCCCCCACTGTTATGTAAACGAGCTCTGAATATGACTTTCACAAGTTAAGATCAATTATCCAGAAGATGCCACATTGCAGAAATTTAGAACAATATAGTTGGCAGCGTTTGTAGATACCTGTCCCAAAGTCAGCTTGTTTGCCCCTTATATTAATCCTATTATTTATGATTTTATCAATAATATTATTTCCTAGGGGTCTGCAATATCACCACAATGATTAAAAATCAGCTGATTTTTCAAACTGGTATCTACCATATTGAGTGAAAAGGGATTAATCTCGATAAAAATAAATATAAATAACACGCCAAGGACATTATCTCATGCAAATCACATCCATCATTAGACGCGCAGCGCAAATCAACCCCCAAGGTATTGCCACTATATATGAGGACAGGCAGCAAACCTGGCCCCAGATGCAAGATCGCGTCGCGCGGCTGGCTGGAGGTTTGCAGAAATTAGGCATGAAATTAGGAGATAGAGTGGCATTATTATCGCTCAACTCTGACCGATTTATTGAATACTACTTTGCCACTGTCTGGGGTGGCGGAGCGATGATGCCAATGAATATCCGCTGGGCAGCGGCTGAATGTGCCTATGCATTAAATGATGCGAGTGCTGAGATCCTTATTGTGGATGAGGCATTTAAGGGGGTCGCAGCCGAGCTTAAATCCCAAGTGCAAGGTCTTAAAACTATTATCTACTGCGGTGATGCCGAAACACCTAAAGGCATGGTGAACTACGAAGATATCGTGGCATCCAATGCGCCCGCAGAGGATGCAGGGCGAAGCGGCGATGACCTGGCGGGTATATTTTATACCGGCGGTACCACTGGCTTTCCTAAGGGTGTGATGTTGTCCCACACCAATTTTTATGTGGGCGGTGTTGCCAATGCCCATGAGCTAAACATGCAAGAAGGCACGGTTTATCTGCACGCAGCGCCGATGTTTCATATCGCTGATTTGATTTGGTTTAGTGCAGTGACTTTTATGGCGGGAACCCATGTGGTGATCCCTATGTTTACACCTGATGGAACATTAGCTGCCATCGAGAAACATAAACCCAGTCAGGTGTTGCTGGTGCCCGTCATGTTACAAATGATCATGCAAAGCGAAAAACTGGCACAGACTGATGTAACGTCTTTGCGCCAGATTGCCTATGGCGCTTCGCCTATCACTCAGTCAGTCCTGGTAGACGCGTTTCAGAAGTTTCCCAATACCGCTTTCATACAAGCTTTTGGTCAAACAGAGCTTAGCCCTATCGCCTCAGTATTGTCTGAAGACTATCACGTTTTAGAAGGACCAAAGGCCGGAAAGCTTCGCTCAGCGGGACGCCCAACACGCGTCTGCGAAATCCGCGTAGTAGATGCGAACATGGTTGAAGTACCCCGCGGCGATGTAGGACAAATCTCGGTTAAAGGACCCACAACTATGCTTGGCTATTGGAATAAACCCGAAATCACCGCAGAAACAATCCGCGACGGTTGGGTACTGACAGGTGATGCGGGGTATATGGATGAAGACGGCTTTATCTTTCTGATGGACCGAGTCAAAGATATGATCGTCTCTGGGGGTGAGAATGTCTATTCGGCCGAGGTTGAAAATGCGATAGGCCAGCACCCAGCGGTAGCCACGAGTGCTGTGATTGGTATTCCAAGCGAACAGTGGGGCGAAAGTGTGCATGCTCTGGTAATTTTACACCCTGGTGTCGAAGTGACATCAAAAGCTTTGCAAGCACACTGTCATACGCTGATTGCCGGATATAAATGTCCTCATAGCATTGAATTCACAACTGAGCCATTTCCATTGTCGGGTGCCAATAAAGTGCTTAAGACCGAATTACGCAAACCTTACTGGGAAGGACAAGAACGCCAAATTTCTTAATACCTTGTTGATGCCGGAGTGTATCCGGCGCCAATGTTTTAGTTGACTTTTCACCTGGAAAATAAAAAAGACCAGCGCCGTTTTAAATAAGTGGTCTGTACTTTTGATTATCGATAACACTAGATTGCACCCTTGCGGCAGAGGGGCCGCGTCTATAGTTGTTTTTCATTGAAAAACGTTCTTTCTCGATACTCTGTTGGTAAATGGCAGTGAGTGCATGCTCTGAGCTTGAAACTTATTACTTTTCGTCAAACTGTGTTGAAAAATTAATTAGCAGCAAATTTAAAAAACAACTTGAACACTTTATAGAAGAAGTTGACCTGTAACCTAAGGTGGGCTGATATGTTCAAAGAGGCAGAGATAAGACTGAACCAAACCTACTGTTGGTTTAATCTTAGCCCTTGATAGTAGTGTTCACTTGAACAATAAAGTAGGAAAATTGGCTAAGCAAACATAACTTTTCTTTTTTACCTGTAGCAACTTATGTGGCACCTTTATCCTTGCATCGAATAAAGTTTTACATAAAACTTTAAAATCATAGGCTTAAAATTAGTTGGAGTTGGCCGATAAGCCGGGTTCTGTGAAGTTTGTTCGAAAACAAACAGCGACAATCATTCATCTAGGCCAGCAATCGCTCACTGGCTCCAGCAACACACCCGATCTCAACGTGGGCCACGCCATACGAGATCCTATTTGGTCTTGCTCCGGGTGGAGTTTACCTTGCCGTATACTGTTGCCAGCAACGCGGTGCGCTCTTACCGCACCCTTTCACCCTTACCGATTTGTTACGAATAACAAACAGGCGGTCTTCTCTCTGCTGCACTTGTCGTCGGCTCGCGCCGCCCAGGCGTTACCTGGCACCCTGCCCTATGGAGCCCGGACTTTCCTCCCTTCAGAAATTCACGCATGAAAACTGAACGGCGATTGTCTGGCCAACTCCGGCGCGAATTCTACGCAGGTTGTAGATGAGATACAATCACTAGACTTAAACAATTGGTGATTGATAAAAGGTAAATTATTGCCACAGAATTTTATCTGTTGTAAGCGTGGTTGTAGCACCGCAATAAGCTTAGGAGTTTCAATATCAACTAATGGGTTATATGCAAAGCGACGCATCATGAGAAACAGCTGCCACACCCGCCGCGAACAACGTTAACTTGTTAGTAAAAACTGTGATTTTACATTACATGGCTTCGCGTTGAACAAGGCAAATTTGCTAGTGTATACCTACAAAAAAGTGTTTTAAATAGTGCGTTATTTATAGACAGTCTGACTGCATTTGAACAGTTTGTTAATGGGGTGATTAGCTGAGATGTCCTGTTCAAAACTTAGTTAAAGGGCTCAAATAACCACGAATGATTTGTTATGCACCAGCCATGTAGAACCCCGTTCAGTTTAATTGGCATCCTTATTTTTTAATCTCTAGTCAGTACTTCTAGTAATTGAATTTCAAATATTAGGTTGGAGTGAGGTGGGATCATCGTACCAATTTGACGCTCTGCATACGCTAAATGTGCGGGCACGCGCAATCGACGTTTACCACCCACTTTCATCTCTTTTAAGCCTAGTATCCAACCTTGGATAACGCGTTTGTTACTCAATACAGTTTGAAAAGGGATATTCTTTTTATAGGACGAGTCGAACTCTGTACCGTCTTCAAGCCAACCGATGTAGTGAGCTGTGATTAAGGCACCGCGTTCGGCTGTTTTACCTGTGCCCTTGACTAAATCTTCAATTTCTAATTCTTGTTGCATATTAATTTTTAAAACCAAATGAGGTTGAAAGTATACCTTGTAATGAATAGAGCAGGTAAACTGTCAGTGAAATCAATTCAGCCTAATTTAAGGAAACAAACATGGCAATGACCCCCTCTAATATGTTGCCACTAGGCCACAAAGCAGCGAGTTTCTGTTTACCTGATACAAGTGGCAATACTGTAAGTTTGAAAGACTACGAAGGCAGTAAAGGTTTGGTGGTGGCTTTTATATGTAACCATTGTCCTTACGTTATCCATATTGCGCCACAGCTGGCCAAAATTGGGCAGCAGTATCAAAAAAAGGGGATCGCTTTTGTCGCCATCAATAGCAACGACATCGAACAATATCCCGATGACGATATGGCACATATGATCCAAGAAAAACGGGCCAGGCAATACCCTTTTGCATACCTGCTTGATGAAAAACAGGAGGTCGCTAAAGCATATTCTGCCGCATGCACCCCTGATTTATATCTATTTAATGGTGAACAAAAGCTGGTTTATCGCGGTCAATTCGATGCTTCGCGACCGACCCGAATATCTTCTGGTGTCTACGACTCATCTGAACATCAAGCGACAGGTCGCGATTTAATTCAGGCTATGAATGCACTACTTGATGGTCATCATATTGACACAACTCAGACACCCTCTATGGGCTGCAATATCAAATGGAAAGCGGGAAATGAGCCTAACTAGATTGACTTATCATATTCAGACTGGATCCATCACTGCAGACAATTTATTAGGGTGTTAGTAGTTAAAACATACAGTCAAAGTCGATAATATTTCATCACGATCAGCTCCTAAACAGATTGGGCTGATCGTGACAGAAACATTGAAATTGCTTTAGTTAAACGTGGCTTTTGTTGACTCTTAACCAATAGGTGATGTACATCAAACCGACGCCTATCAGTGTGGCCACTCCACTTATTTTCGAGGACAAGGCCAAAAATAGCATGAACCTTGGTTGCTGAATATTGGCAACGTCATTCGAAAATACCCCTTGGCCGAATGCAAAATATTCACGTAATGTATGTAACAAAAATCCCTCATCAAGATGCAAATATTCCACCACATAAGATTCAATAACCAATATGGCGACTATGGGCAATATAGCCCATAAAAAAGGAGCCTTGCTGGCAAACATTGAGGCTAACATTAACCACGCAAAAACAGGAAACATCCACAGTGCATAGGGTAGCAAGGTTAACCATATAGAAGTTAAGTTACTAAAAATATCAGCACTGCCCCATAATCCCCACAAAGAAACGTCATATCCTAGCGACAACACCAAACAAGCAATGAGTGCAAAGAGTAGAAAAATAAACACTACACAGGTGGCTGCCAGCATAAATATTGTTGGTACAACTAATGCCCCAGTGATCAGCTTAACGCCAACACTCAAGACATCTGATACAGGCAGTGAACGCCAAAAATAGACCGATAGATCCCGTCTTTCGTCAAACAAACACGTCGTGAAATAATAGAGCTGTATGATGAGTGACACCATAATAAAAGGAACAAACATCCCCATAATGGCCGTCAGGAATATGCGCGTAAAACCCTCAACATTTGCTAAATTATCAACATTGGTAATAATACCCAACCACTCAGAAGATTGCTCATCTTCCATCAGTATCCACTTTAGCAAAGGCGCAGCTATGATAAAAATCGCGATGATGAGAGGCACCCAAAATAACGTTTTTTTGAATTCCCATATTTCTTTTCTAAAGCTGGTGATGACTTGTGATCTGTTCATAGGTGAGTCTCCTGGGTCATCACTCCAACAAAAATATCAGCCAATGTGGGAGAACTCACCTTACCTAACGTTGCCAAAACTTCTGGGGCAGCATTGTCAAATAACATGCTAGTGATACCCATCATACGAGTAGTGAAAAGTGGGTTATAAGTTTTGGCTAGCTCGAAGTGTTCGTTGTCAACTGCTACTAATTTAAATCGAATGCGAATAGCGTCCACGCTCTGGTTTAAAACTATCTTACCTTCACGTATAAATGCAACGTCTGTAAGAATATGCTCTATTTCTTCAATTTGGTGAGTGGTGACGATGATGCATTTATCTTTGTCATAAAAATCTTCCAATAAATGTGTATAGAATTGACGACGGGTCAAAATATCTAAGCCAAGTGTGGGCTCATCCAAGATCAGTATTTTTGCATCAACGGCTAAAATCAAAGCGAGGTGCAATTGCGTTACCATACCTTTGGACAAAGTGTTTACTTTAGCAGTTGCAGGTATATTGGTTTTAGCTAAAAACGCTTCGGCCTTTTGTCGATTAAAGTTGGGGTGAACCCCTTGCATATACGTCAGTGCTTGGCTGACTTTTATCCACTTTGGCAACACAGCCACGTCGGCGATATAAGCGACATCTGCAAGCATTTTCTCTCTGTTTTTTCTGGGGTTATACCCTAATACATCAATATTACCGTCATAGCTGATTAACCCTAACAGCGCCTGTAAGCAAGTGGTCTTTCCCGCACCATTTGGTCCTACTAAACCTAAAATTTGTCCAGCACTTAAGGTTAAATTAACGTCATTCAATACCTGCTTATTTTTATAAGACTTTTGCAATCCTGAAATCGAGACCATGGCTGACATCACTGATTCTCCTTGGAAGTACGCGTCAACTCTTCAACAGAAAGCTTTAACCGTGAAATTTTCTGCAAAATCAATGGCCACTCGGTGCACAGAAAAGATGCTCGCTCTTTTTCCAATATGCTATGAGGTGCACCAGACTTAACAAACAAACCTTTGCCTCGTTGTTTCTCTACATATTGTCCATCTTGTAACATCTGATAAGCCTTAGAAACAGTGACGGGGTTGAGTTGATATTCCGCAGCAACTTTTCTAACTGAGGGTAAAGCTTCACCCTCTTTAATGTTGCCGTCTAAAATACGCTGTATTACCTGCTGGTATAACTGAATATAGATAGGGACATCCCCATTCCAATGCATTGTCATTTATTCCCCCCCCCAAAAAAACCAAAAACATCATTGCTGTTATATACCACCAGCACACCCAAGGCAATTCTATGCATAACGCCATGTGAAAGTAATCGTTAGGTTGTTAACAATTTGACGATACTGAATGGTCAATTATCTATGCGGGTTAATACAATACAGAAATGAGCTTAACAATCTTAGGGCTCAACATTTTTTGAAGCTGATATACAATCAAACCAGCCAACACCAAGGCACAGCTTTGATACAGCACACCTATCATATCCGTGTGTTCACCATGGTGATAATTGCATTGACCAGCCTAACTAAAGTCCTATTTTTTCATGATAATACAATGTATGTGTGCTGATACCAGAACGCTCTGCCAAATCACCTATCTTCATACTTCTTCAATCTATTTCTATCGATAACGTTACTACTATAAAGCTTAGAGTAGTATCTAAGGTCAAGAAATGAGTGGCAGATTGTGATTTAAAACAAACGTTATGTTAAAAAATGATGAATCGACTCGCAAAATACAAATAGTAAATTACACTTAGTAAAAATTTTAAGGAGCAAAAACCATGAAAATTAACTGTCTGTTTTTACTACTACTTTTATCTTTTATTGTGAGCGCATGTAAACCTCAATCCCCTATTGAACACACCCAATTAGCGCCCGAAGTTATATCCGAAACAATCGTCCCAATGAAGA
>CAJQKX010000113.1 GCA_905479025.1 uncultured Paraglaciecola sp. | reverse complement strand
AGGTTGAACAGAACATCTAAATCAATCCCAGTTCTGCAAATGATACAACCGATGTGCCTCCCACAATAAAGTGATCTAACACCCGAATATCCAATAAAGCTAGAGCGCCGATTAAACGCTTGGTTAGGACTATATCCGATTGACTAGGCTCCGCTAGTTGCGAAGGATGGTTATGTGCAAAAATAATGGCAGCTGCATTAAGCTCTAAAGCCGCCTTAACCACTTCTCGCGGGTAAATATTACATTGGTCAATCGTACCTTTAAATAGCTTTTTTGCCTTAATTAATCGATGTTGATTATCAAGAAATAAAGCATGGAATTCTTCTGATTCCTTTTGGGATAATTCCATTAATAGAAAATCCTTACTCACACTCGGATTAAGCAATATAAGCTCGGTTTGCATTAATCGTTGAAAGAGTATCGATTTGGCATCCTTAATCGTACGATCTTCCCTTTCACGAATATCCACTTTAGATACTTTGTTATTCTGTGAAGCAACTGATTTAACTTCACAAGCTTGAATGACTGTTGTCATACTGATCTCCCTTAATAAAGGGAAATGACTTTTCCAGAGGAATAATCATTCCCCCGGAAAAGTAAATGGACAGCCCTAAAAGCTATCCTCGGTTATATATATGCAATATGGTCTATTGCATTCCATTAGCATTTTGATCATCAACAAAATCATTGTCTTGCTTGTCCTCATAGACTAGCTCGCCATTAACCTTCATTGATACTATTCGCGTCAAAAAGCCACCGATTGTTGCACCCAATTCACCTGCCCTTTCTCCCTGTTTATAGATAAAAGGTTTCGGGCGAGGATTCGTCATCTTAAAATGAACTAAGACATTAGCATCGTCATTCTCGATCGCCTGACGATGGTCCATAATCACCTTGAGTACTCGTTCTGATGTAACCATCAAATCATGATATACATATTCCACATGTTCTGATGACCCTTGTAGCGCTGATACCTGAGCAGCAAAGCAGACTTTTTTCTCAGATCCAATATCTCGAATACTGTTCAAATAGCCTAGCCCTTGCACATACTCATTAAAATAACGCTTCTCTTCTGTGTGTGAAGAGTGTGTTTCATGTTCAGTTGTTTGTCTCATAGCAGATCTCCTGATAAATGGTGAGGACTGCTACCCCAACGGGTAACAATTCCCCGTTTAGGTGAGTAAAACAATTGAATCATTCAACGTCTTTGTTAAGACCGCTGGACATGACTCCTAGAAGTTGATTCTCATGTCGGTACTATTGAGGCAGCAATAGTCACTGTTGGTTATCACCGATTAAAGATAAGCCTCATCGTTTATTGGCATTTAAACTTTTTTTACCCAATGCGCCTAAACGTAAGCGTATATTGCCCGCCCCATTTAAACCGCGCATAAAGTTTTGTGTAATGCCCTCAAAACTCTGTGCCGCATGCATGCCTGCTAAACCTAAATAGAGCGATAGAATTAATGGCAAAACCAAATACAATCCACCGGTTAAAAAATTTAGGATAATACGTTTAAGCGTTAGATCTATACTAAATAACGTCGTTACACTTCCTGGGTCTGGGTAGAATGCTTGTATTAAGTTTTGGTCAACCCACCAAGCATAAAACCATAATACGGTCCAAAACTTCACAATAAACAACGACATCCCAGCAATAATAAAAATTGAAAATTTATAGCGACTCAATAAAATAAAGAAGGGTAACAATGCGTACAACCCCATTAAAACCAGCGCTTGTATCATCGGGGCGGCCTCCAAAAAAACACGAAGCAAGGCGGCAAAGGACACACTCGTTTTACCTAGGCCATAAGCAGCTAAACCCTGTTGAGCCGCATTCTGCACAGATACCGGCACACCCGACTCGCTGGTACTAAAATCAACTTGATTGCCGTAGGCGAAATCGTACCCACGTGTCGTCCAACGAGGAGGTGAATTAAGTAATGCTATTTGAATAATCGCATCTTGACGCTGTATGGCATCCCAACTCGACTCTGCTGCCGCTGCCATCAAATCAACCGTATTCAATTCAGCCAAAGTCGCTTGTCGAATACCTCCCCACCACTCAAGACAATAAGGCTTACCAAACACAGGATGATCAGCAGTACTCCATTCCAAATCACGCAGTTGAGACCAAGGGTAGCCGTCACGGACCGTATCCGAACGGATAGAGTCATAATAACCAGGTATCGATTGATAAAGATGAGAACCCAACCAATCAGGATCACTCTGTCCATACTGAGACAATATTGCAGCGGCGGCCGCACCTAGCGGCTGCTCCTCAAGGTATTGAGAGCGCGCCTCCGTAAAGCAATCACGATAAAAGTCGTTCAGCTCAAGCTGTAGTGATGGATCATCAATACGACTGTCCCGCAATGTATACGCATAGCCACGCAGATCCGCCATAGTCGGTACTGCCTCCATTACCGCACGGTTAAACCCTGCGCTAAAGCTCATCACAGCAAACCAAAAAACGGGCACATCAACCGTATCAGGAACGCCGATAAAAGAAATGCCACCGCCATAAGTCGTTTGGGATTGCCCTACCGTAGCAATAGGCTGCGCAGGTGAACCAATAATCGCTCGTGGCGTAAATGACAAATCGATAGCATTTAAAGGAACAACAGGAACTGCCGCCATCATCATTACGAAGAAGATCACAAAGAATTCAACTTCTAAAATACGCAAGGTCGTATTGCCCGCCTCCTCACTATCTTCACTGGCATAGCTGCGCATAATGGTGTCAACCAGCAAGCCAAG
>CAJQKX010000112.1 GCA_905479025.1 uncultured Paraglaciecola sp. | reverse complement strand
ATCCAGATGCGGTTTGACCACCATTTTACGGCTAAGTGCCCCCAACTTTTGAGCTTGCGCTATGTGTCCTTTTGTTATCTTAATATCAACTGTTGTACTTTCTGGACCAAATAGCCCTTTCAATACCTTCAGAGAGCTTTTGAAATCTTCAACTAATTCATCATCTGTTTTTTTAGGTTTAGACGGTGGTGCAGGTTTAGGAGACGACTCTAAAAGGGACTGTATGCCCGTCCATAATAGGATAATCGGCATGGTAAAGACCATAAAAAGCAACACGAACGTACCCCCAAAGGTACCATCGAATACACTATCGTCCTCAGTTATAGCAAAATACACTACGCCTACAATTCCAACTATAAGGTAAATACCTACTAAAATTTCCATCTAAACAGCCCCCAAATTTTATTTAACCGATACTAATATATACTATAAATAAATAATGAGTAAGTCACTGGGGACAATTGACATCATATATGACTATATCCTTGGTCTGGATGATTCTTAAAGTTGATTTTATTCTAAATTGTATTACCTCCTCGCAACTATCCTCTCCAGTACCCTGAACTCCTGTAATTTTAATGACCTTGCCAACCGATTCGCTCGCGCTTCATCTCAGAGCATCCTCTACTACGATCGATAATTGCATAATCCTGTTTTATAGATTATCTTAATCCGCTGAATAGTTAGTTACCAAGAATTAAATGGACCATTCGAAATTAAAAATTTCATATGACAACGACGTTGGGTCTATCTCCGAAGATTTTTTGATCCCTTGTCTACAAAGCTGTACATTTTACAGAAGAACTACCTATAGCTTTTCCAGTGCTGTTTTTAAATCATGGGCTGGCTCATTCGGTCGATTAGTAAGTCACAATATTAAAATTGAAATTCTTTGTGACATGTCCCAGATTTTTGAAACTGATAGGCAACTTCTTGATGCGTTGGAAAGCACTGTTACTCCGGAGCAAAGATTAGCTATCATAACTGAAAGACAAGACACCATTTTTTTGGACGCGTTATCTTTCGATATGGATAGTGAGGGGTTCACGAAGAGAAGACACATACTCGACTGGCTGTTAGCAACAGGCCGGTTTGAATTGAGATTTGCATGGCCAAAGAAAGTCAGATCGGGACACCTTCAAGTACAACCCCTTTACCACAAAAAAATGGGCTACTTCACTTTCGGTGATGAGAGTACCGACGGATTCGCAGGATCTTGGAACGAAACAATAATGGGATCTCAAAGTAATCTTGAAGATTGCAGCGTTTTTTCAAGCCTTAACCCTGGCGACAGTGAAAGATTATCTGATGTGCAGTGTAAAGTAGATAGAGATTGGGATGGCAATAACCACAAGTTTGATGTGCTACCCGTGTCTATAGGATCTCTTAATTTTATAAAGAATCGCGCATCAGCTAACCAGCTAGAACGTGAGTTCGCCCCTAGACTTGATAGTTCTGGCACTATTTTCCCCGATGAAAGCAGTCTTAGACCGTATCAACTAGATGTTTTAAATTCTTGGGAAAGTTCTGGGCGAAAAGGAATAGTTAAGCATGCAACCGGAAGTGGTAAAACTTTCACTGCACTTTTTGCAATGAGGCGACACTTAAGTGAGGGAGGCATTTGTTTAGTAATAGTTCCATCACGGCTGTTATTGCAGCAATGGAATATTGAGATCCCTAAAATCATTCCCGGAGTCAAAAACCGTATCCTAAACGTTGGAGGGGGTCATTCTCTATGGAAAAAACATCTAGGGACGTTTTCAAAGCCCTCATCTTCGAGAGCCGCAAAAATAATTGTGGCGATTGCAGACTCAGCCAAAACTGACGCTTTCTTGGATAATCTGAATGGAGGCGATCATCTAATGGTGATATCAGATGAGGTACATCGATTGGGCAGTTCTCAGAATAGCCTTATCCTAAACAAACTTGAATCAGGGGCGCGATTAGGGCTGAGTGCTACTCCCGAACGTTTTATGGACCCCTTGGGGACAGAGAGAATTTTTGACTATTTTGGTGGGATATTGGAGCCAATCTATGAACTAAAAGACGCTATAGGCAAGGCATTAGTTCCCTATAATTATTACCCTACACAGTGCGTATTAACTGAAGATGAGCTTGATCGATGGGTTGAGCTGTCAACCGTAATAAATAAGCTATGCGCGTCCTGCAAAGTAAACTCTAACGGCGAACTTATACCATCTGATTTTTTAAAACTGAAGTTAATTGAGAGGGCTCGTATAGCAAAGCAAGCAGAGAACAAGGTCTCATTAACCAGAAAAGTACTGGTTGAGAACTTCCATGCCGGCGAGAAGTGGTTAGTCTACTGTGATTCTACTAAACAAATGTCTGATATAGCCGAATCTTTAGATTCTATGAATATCTCTTCGTCGTTTTATCATTCTAAAATGCATGACTTAGAGAAAGCGCAAGCACTCAGGAATTTTAAAATTAATGGTGGTATTTTATTGTCGATAAAGTGCTTAGACGAGGGGATCGATATACCATCGATAACACATGCGTTGATTGTTGCATCTGACCAAAACCCTCGACAGTTTATCCAACGACGTGGTCGAGTTTTGAGAAAGGATCCATTAAATACTGGTAAAAATAAAGCTTATATTTGGGATATTATATTGACCGTAGGTGATTCAAACATCCACGTAAATTTAATTAAGGGGCTGTGTATTGCAGA
>CAJQKX010000111.1 GCA_905479025.1 uncultured Paraglaciecola sp. | reverse complement strand
TGTACGAGCTGAGTTATCTGAGCATTATGGTGAAGAGACTGTGCCGTTAGACCAGCCTATACGGCACATCTTTTAGGAAATATGTGGGCACAAAGCTGGGGTAATATTTACGACATTGTGAAACCAGAACAAGAAATGAATGTCCCTGATGTGACAAAAGCAATGGCTGACCAAGGCTATGATGAAATTAGAATGGTCAAAGAAGCGGAAGCGTTTTTCTCATCCTTAGGTTTTACATCATTGCCCGAAACGTTCTGGGAACGTTCAATGTTTCAAAAGCCACCCGGCCGCGATGTGCAATGTCACGCATCTGCCTGGAACATAGACAGTAAAGAAGATTTGCGTATTAAGATGTGTATTCAAATTACCGGTGAAGAATTTAACGTTATTCACCACGAGTTAGGTCATAATTATTATCAACGGGCATATAAAGACCTCCCCATTCTTTATCGTGGCTCTGCCAATAGCGGTTTCCACGAAGCGATTGGCGACACTATTGCTTTGTCGATGACTCCTACGTATTTAAAAGGACTCGGATTAATCGATGACATTCCTGACGCGTCAAACGACATAGGTATGTTATTAAAAGTAGCGCTTGATAAAATTGCGTTTATTCCTTTTGGCTTAATGGTTGATCAATGGCGCTGGCAGGTTTTAGCAGGGGACATCACGCCAGATAAATACAACGAATTGTGGTGGGAACTGCGTGAAAAGTATCAAGGTGTAACTGCACCTGTGAGCAGAGATGCTGATGCTTTTGACCCCGGTGCTAAATATCATGTACCTGCCAACGTGTCTTACACACGGTATTTCTTAGCACATATTTTACAATTCCAATTTCATAAAGCATTGTGCGATATTGCTGGCAGTGAAGAGCCATTGCATCGCTGTTCAATTGTTGGCAGTAAAGAGGCCGGAACAGCCTTAAATGACATGCTTGAAATGGGTAAGAGTCAGCCTTGGCAAGAAGCTATGCAAACAATGACGGGTGGCCGAGATATGGATGCATCCACTATTGAGGCGTATTTTGCACCTCTGAAAGTGTGGTTAGATGAGCAAAACGCTGACCGTCAGTGTGGGTGGTAAGCTGTTCATAGCCAGATACAAAAATTAAATTGCTGATTATTTGCAGCTAACCATACTCATTAATGCTACCTCATCTCGATGAGATAGCATTAAACCTCACCTTGAGGATATAAATAGTTCTCAGCAGCACTGTTTATATCCACCTCATCATATTTCTAAGAAAATATAAATATCCCCCTATCTTAAGTAATATTAATAAGTTCATAGCTTTATGATAGACTAATTGCCCCACTTACCGATGATCGGTGCGTGGTGTTTGATTAATCACGTGACCGGTTTTACGTCAGTAACATGTAGATGACCCGAACATCATTTTTGCAATGTTTAAAGGGTTTATTTACCGACACTGTTCATTTTAGTATCGTTCGGGTAACGTTTTCAATAAGCTAATGCCACGGTATTCGCTTGTAAAAACCTAGTTTTAGTTCAATCAATTATACTTAGCTGGGGTTCATCGCTACAAACTTCAGTGCCACGCCGTTATTGCACCAGCGTTGACCGGTGGGTTTAGGACCATCATTGAACACATGGCCCTGATGTCCACCACAGCGGATACAATGATACTCGGTGCGTGGCCAAATCATTTTATAATCTTTTTTGGTCGCTAAATGCCCAGGGATATGGGTAGTAAAACTGGGCCATCCTGTGCCGCTTTCAAACTTCATCGCTGACGTAAATAACGGCAAATCACAACCTTCACAGGCATATATGCCCTTACCATGCTGTTCATTTAAGATGGAAGATCCAGGGCGCTCCGTTTGTTCTTCTCGAAGCACTCTAAAAGCAGCCGAACTAAGTCGCTGTTGCCATTCTTGTTTACTCAGTTTCAGAGGTGTCAACACTAAGCTGCCACTGTAGCTTTTAGGTAGAAACTTGCGCCATTGTTGCTCTATTGCGAGTGCAGTTCTACTTTTTTTAAATGCGGGCTCACTAAAAGCCGAAAACATGGTGCTGCCTAATCCCAGGCTTGCGGTCACTGCAATAGTTGACGTGATAAATTTTCTGCGGTTCATAAGATGCCTCTTTTTATAAATTATGTATAACTAGACCGTCAATTACGGTATTTATTTCTAGATAAGAGTAAAAATAAAAGAGACCGCGTCTATTTTAAGATAGTTATGCTTTGGATGTGTTTTCATCCGTGGCTTCGTTATCTATGTCATAAACTACGCCACTCATGACCAATAAAGCATGAAGTTAATGATTACTTATAGCGCTCAACTTCGGATTCGTGAAACAGGATTAAAGTATCCCCGTTGCGTTCATTATCAGCCGAATGCCTAAGCCTGCGGTGATAATCACCACAATACCTCCCAGCGTATTGCCTAACCATTTATTGACATATTGACCTAATTGTTTCTTCTGGTTCATTACCACCAGTAAAAATATTGCAATAATAGGCAACAATAATCCATTAGAAAATTGCGCGGCTAAAATAATGCTAATGGGTTTGATATCCGTTAAAGCCAATCCTGCACCACTTAAAATCACACTAAGGGCAATCAGCTTGAAGATTCGTGATGAAGTGCCGCCTTTGATCCCTAATATTTCCGTCATGGCATAGGCGGTCGCTAAAGGCGCGGTGATTGAACTGCTTAGACCCGCTGCAAAGAAACCTACGCCTAACATGGTTTTTGCAAATGAACCGAACAGTGGTTCTAGTTGGGTTGCCATGTCTCCCGCCCCAGATATATTTAACCCGCTACCAAAAATGCTGGCAGCGGCCGTGGAGGCTATCAATATGGTAATTACCCCACCTAACCCAATCGTGGTGGCGGTGTCTGCTCTAGCGTGATTTAAATCGTTAACCGATGACCACTTGGCTTTTACCGCCGATGCGTGCAAAAAAAGGTTGTAGGGTACGACTGTTGTGCCAATCAGTGCGATCACGGTTAATAGGCTACCGTCTGGGATTTTGGGTGAGCTGAGCCCATTAAAAATAGCACCTAGGTCTGGTCCTACTGAGATAAAAGTACCTATGAAGGCGAGTGCCATAAGTGCCACTAACATCAGTAATATACGTTCAATGTGTTTATATGATCCGCGCCACAATAAAATACCGGCTAAAAGTGAAATAAGTAATACATAGATACGATAAACAGATTGGCTCTGGTCTGTTAATGCTTCAATTCCTAATGCCGCACCTGATAAGTTACCCGCTTCGTATGCAGCATTTCCCAGATACAAGGCCACCATAATTAAGCCAAACAACGGCCATTTCCAGATAGACTGACTCAGCATAATACGTAATGTTTCGCCTAGACCTTGTTGAGTGACTAAGCCTAACCGAGCTGACATTTCTTGCAAAACAATAGTGGCAACAGTAGCAAAAAGTAAAGCCCATAGCAGAGTGTAGCCATAATTTGCGCCAGCTAAGGTGCAAGCAGTAACGGTGCCTGGACCAATAAAGGCAGCCGCGATTAAGGCACCTGGGCCGATGTTTTTAATACGTTTTAACATAGGTTTTCACTGACTCTGAGATACTGGGTTACATCATTCATTAGCTTTTCCAAACCCGCCTCCTGTGGGTGATTGAATAGAAATACTGTCTCCGTCTGCCACTGTCGTAAAGTCACATCCGGCGAGTTCTTGTTGCTCACCGTTGGCTTTAGTTAACCAATTACGCCCAATCCTTCCGGCTTCACCGCCTCTTAGGCCATAGGGCGGGGAGATTCGATGTCCTGACAAAATAGAGCATTGCATGTCTTCTAAAAAAGTAATCGTGCGCGTAATACCATCACCGGCATGCCATTTGCCTTTACCACCTGAATCACGATCAATAACAAATTCCTTGAGCATCACTGGATATCGCTGCTCTAAAATTTCGGGGTCGGTCATACGTGTGTTCGTCATATGGGTATGCACTGCGGCTACACCATTAAAACCATTGCCTTGAGCGTCGACTCCCGCTGGGCTGCCAGAACAGATGGTTTCGTAATACTGATAACGTTGATTTCCAAAGGTGAGGTTATTCATAGTGCCTTGACTTGAACCCAACATACCTAAGGCAGCAAATAAAGCATTGGTCACTGCTTGGCTGGTTTCAACATTACCCGCTACCACTGCAGCAGGGAATCGCGGATTAAGCAACGAGCCCTGGGGCACAATAATGTCCAGTGCTTGCATACAGCCAGCGTTAAGGGGGACATCATCGTTCACTAAACATCTAAACACATACATCACAGCGGCTTGGGTAATAGCTTTGGGTGCATTCAGATTGTTGTTTTGTTGTGCGCTGGTGCCAGTAAAATCAATACATGCCCGCAAATTAATCTTATCAATGCTAATTTTGACCTTTATGGTTGAACTGGATTCTAGCGGATAGCTAAACTCTCCATCTTCTAATCTAGCTAGCACTTTTTGCACTGATGTTTTTGCGCTGTCTTGGATATGTTGCATGTAGGCATACACGGTTTTAAGTCCGTGTTGGTCGACTAGTTTTAGTAGTTCATTCACACCTGTTTTATTGGCCGCCGTTTGCGCCATTAAATCAGCCATGTTTTGTGCGACATTTCTTGCAGGATAATCACCTGAAGAAAATAAGTTTTCGATATTAGCGGTTTGAAATTGCCCTTGTTCAACCAGTTTCACACTGTCGAGTAGGATGCCTTCTTGATGAATGTCAGTCGCTAAAGAAGACATGGAGCCCGGTGCAATACCGCCTACGTCTTCATGATGGGCGCGGCTGGCCACATAAAATAAAATGTGAGTATTAGCCGCGTCAAATACAGGGGTAATAACCGTAATGTCGGGGAGATGGGAGCCACCGTTATATGGGTTGTTTTGTACAAACACATCACCTGAATTAATAGATTGTGTACCATGGATAATCACTTTAACACTGGCATCCATCGAGCCTAAGTGCACTGGCACATGTGGAGCGTTAGCAATTAAGTTGCCAGTGGCGTCAAAAATGGCGCAGGAAAAGTCCAATCGTTCTTTCACATTGACCGACTGAGAGGTATTACGTAACACTATGCCCATTTGCTGGGCGATACTCATAAAAGCACTGTTAAATAATTCTAAGGTGACAGGATCTGCCTTGGTTTGGGCGCTTTCTTCTATAATCTGATCTGAACGTAAGGCTGTTTTAAGTGGTTCAAAGTGAAGCACCAAATGCCCATTGACATTCACTTTTGCTCGCCAGTTATTTTCAACAATGATGGTGCCGGTTGGTTCAACTATTATCGCTGGGCCTAATACTTCATGGCCAAATGTCAGCGATGATAAGTGTATGACCTGCGCTTCTAACCATTGACCCTGAGTATAAATTTGTCTAACACTGTGTATTTTGATTGATAAGTCTTTGGCCAGTGAGTGTGTGGCTTCTACCACTTTTTCAGCGCCGCCATAGGATGCAACAATTAAGGTATCAATCACTATGGGTTTGTCGGCACCGGAGGCGGTCCCACTGAAACCAAACTGTTGTTCATGTTGGCGGATAAAGTTTTTTTCCATCGCCGAATATGAGTCTAATGGAATGTGTAAACTGGTATCGGTATTTAAGTATTTGATCAACGCGGTACTTTGATGATGAATTTGGCTGTTACTTAAACCTTGGCTGGTTAAGTCTTCAATATTGGCTTGTTTAAGATTTTCAATAGCAACTTGCATTGCCGAGGCATCACCGCTTTGAATCAGTGGGCACGCGACTTTTTGACGTTCTACTTTTATATCGGCCAAACCCATACCGTAAGCTGACAAAATACCCGAGTAACTGTGTAAAAATACAGTTTTTATACCGAGTTTTTCAGCCACTAAACAAGCATGTTGCCCACCTGCGCCGCCAAAACAATTCAGCACATATTTAGACACGTCGTAACCCCGCGCGATGGATATCTTTTTAATGGCTTGTGCCATGTGTTCAATCGCTATGGCTAGAAAACCTTCGGCAACATCTTCAGCACTTCGTCCATCACCAATATTATGCGCAATGTCAGTAAAAGCTTTTACGGAGCTCGTTTTATCTAGAGGTAGGTTTTGCTCTGGACCAAATATACTGGGGAAAAAATCAGCCTGAATTTTGCCTAAACATAAATTAATATCAGTTACCGCCAGTTCACCATTACGCCGATAACAAACAGGACCCGGCATAGCGCCAGCAGATTCAGGACCCACCCGAAAACGCCCATCTAGGTAACGTAAAATTGATCCTCCACCGGCCGCCACGGTATGAATGTGCAGCATAGGCACACGCATACGTACCCCAGCAACTTTGGTTTCGTAGGCTTTTTCAAATTCGCCTGCATAGTGCGACACATCAGTTGAGGTGCCGCCCATATCAAAACCAATGATCTTATCAAAACCGGCTAGTTTGGCGGTGTGTACAGCACCGACTATGCCGCCAGCGGGGCCAGATAATATGGCATCTCGGCCACGAAATGTGTCAGCGTTAGTCAGGCCGCCAGATGATTGCATAAATAACAATTGGGCGGGGGTGTGTTGGTTTAAACCTTGGCTAATATTTTGTATATATTGCAATAATATGGGGGTGAGATAAGCATCGACTAAGGTGGTTTCACCTCTGGAAATGAGCTTTTGCAAAGGGCTGACTTCATGGCTAGCTGAAATTTGGCTAAAACCAATTTTCTTAGCTAATTGCATCAATTGTTTTTCGTGTTGGGTGTGTTGATAGCCATGCATTAAGACTATAGCAATGGCTGTTAGACCTTGGCTGTAAGCTGTTTCCAATGCCTTTTTACTGAGTTCAATATCTAGGGCTTGCACAACTTCACCTTTAGCTGTGACTCGTTCGTTTATCTCGATGACCTGAGTGTAGAGAATATCGGGCTTTTCAATTTTTAAGGCAAACGTATCGGGTCGCGCTTGATAGCCAATTTCAAGTGCATCCTTAAAGCCCTGAGTGATAGCCAATAAAACTGAGTCACCCTTGCGTTCTAACAAGGCATTAGTCGCTACTGTGGTGCCCATTTTAATTTTGTCTATAAGACCATCAGGTACAGGATCAGATGGATGAATATCTAAAATGGATTTAATGCCGTAAACGGCAGCATCGGCATAGGCTTCTGTGTTTTCAGATAAATACTTTCTGCACATTAGTGTGCCATCGGGATGCCTTGCAACGATATCGGTGAAAGTGCCGCCGCGATCAATCCAGAATTGCCAGTTTTTGTAGGATATATGTGAGTCTTGATTCATCAGATATGTAGTTGAGTGCCTTCATTATGATTATGCCAGACCCTATGCTTTAATCTATCAACTTATACTGATTATTATTTTAAAAGGGGGAAGGTTAGTTATGATTATTATTACCGGTGATTTGCTAATAAAAGGTGGCCATATGCTGCAAGCCATACAAGCGTCGCAAAAGCATGTTGCTCACTCACGCACTGAGCCTGGCTGCATCAGTCATGCCGTGTACCAAGATCCTGAGAATGCTTTACGTTTGTTTTTTTATGAACAATGGGCAGATCAGGCTGCCATTGACGCTCATTTTGTTTTACCTAGTTCTCAGGCTTTTGTTGCAGAAGTGAGAACACTAGTGTCAGCACCACCAAATTTGCATATTTTTAGCGCTGAAAAAATTAAATAAACATGCATCTAAACTTTTATAAGCCAAGAGCTCTTCGTAGATAGTTGGGGCAGTAACAAATTGAGCAAAAACGAACAATATGCGGTGTATCACGTCACTTGCACCTTTCCTGATTGTTCTCAATTTCATATTGTTGATCATTTTCACTCATGGGCTCATGATTAGCATTTTTTTGAACGATGATTTTTTAGATAAACTAGATAAACTAGATAGGCTGGAAATTGATTTAAGAGAAATAACATAAGTTAAAGTCACAATGCGTGTTTGGATTTAGTATCTGCGCGCTACCCAATGTTTATGCATTTTAATGGTCAGTATATTGTCTATCGTTGACTGTTTCGCATTCACACTCACTTTTATTCAAACGTGCATATGATATTGTGATATGAACTTATATACCAAACGTGGATAATTGTATGGCACAGTGGTTAGATGCAAACGTGGTGAGTAGAACAGACTGGAATGATCATTTGTTTAGTTTACGTTTTTCTTGTGCTGACTTTCCTAAATTTAAGGCAGGGCAGTTCACTAAACTAGGGGTTGATCAAAATGGCAAAATACTCTCTCGCCCGTATTCACTCGTCAGTGGACCTGATGATAATGAGCTAGAGATTATTGCTGTCCCTGTTGAGCATGGTTTGTTGTCTCCCAAGCTCCACACATTAAAAATTGGTGACTCTTTAAAAATCATGTCACCCGCAACAGGCTTCTTGACCCTTGACGAAGTACCCAAAAGCCGAGATTTATGGTTAATGGCAACGGGTACCGGTGTGGGGCCTTTCTTATCTATGTTAGCCACAGAACAGGTTTGGCAGAGTTATGAAAATATAGTACTCGTCTATGGTGCACGTTATGAGCAGGACCTAGCCTATATACCACTGATTGAAAGCTGGTCTGAGCAATATGCGAGTAAGTTTCACTTTGTGCCAATCGTAAGCCGTGAACATAAGGCTGATAGATTACACGGGCGTATCCCCACATTACTGAAAACATTATCTATTCAACAACAAGTAGGCTTAAATATTCATGCCACTCACAGCCAAGTGATGTTATGTGGCAACCCAGCCATGATCGAAGAAGCCACGCAAACCTTGGGTGAATTGGGCTTATCTAAACACCTCAGGCGTTCGCCGGGGCAGATATCCTTGGAGCGTTATTGGTAGTTTAAGCCTTCTGCCTGACGGAAATATTGAGGGTGCTCACTTTATCAATAGCCAATTTACATTGTGTTGATAATGATGAACTTTGATGTATGTGGGGGCGGCTTTAAGTTTTGACTATCGCTGCTTTGTAGATGCTGTCCAGCGGTCGCGCGAAGAGTTCCATGACCATGGGTTCAAAGAATTCTATTGCCAATGTGTCATATTCCGGGTCAAAAGCCGGGCAGTCATATTTATCTATAAATTCCTCGGTAGCGGCAAAATATTTATGTGCTCGAAATTGTTCGCGCATGTCAGGGTCTAGTCCAATGTGATGGAAGAAATTTTTACCCTGAAAAATGCCGTGATGCTGCACAATCCAGTGCAACTTCTCTGAAACAAAAGGCTTGATAATGGCAGCAGCAATATCCGGATGATTATATGCCCCAAGGTATCACCAATATCATGGAGCAAAGCCATGACCACATAATCAGCTGCTCTACCGTCGCGGTATGCTCGAGTGGCAGTTTGCAAACAATGACTCAGTCGGTCGACTGGAAAACCGCCATAATCGCCTTTCAGTAGGCGTAAATGCTCAAGTACTCGCTGACCCCCGTTTGACGCAAATGGGGTCTGTTCTTTTATAATAATGGCCCAATCTTCAGCGGTACTTTGTGACATATCGCTAAAGGCGGCATGTTTACTGGTGGCTTTTTCCATGAGCTCTCTCCAAAAGTTTAAGCTTTGAA
>CAJQKX010000110.1 GCA_905479025.1 uncultured Paraglaciecola sp. | reverse complement strand
TGACACTACCTAAACTAACCATAAGAACAAAAATAGTAACCTTAAAAACACTCTCCTGAACGTAACTCCATGACATGTAATTCTTGTATGCCAAATTATTTAATGTATATCTCAGCGATTGACACATATGCATGAAAACTGAAAGCAGCCCCGTGATTACAACGTAAGGAGCATTGTGTGGACTAATAAAATAGACCACTCCCGAGGCAAAGCTAATAATAAGTATAAAAACACTTACTACTTTAATATTTAAAACTAATAAAGAATGTAGGCTACCAGACGATTCTTTTATGTCTTGCAAAGCCGCCTGTTGATAGTAATCTAATGGAATAAATATCAGAGTATTTGCTGAATACGCTATAGCTAGCCAAAAGAAATAGACGCCTAACTGCTCTAACTCAATATTAATTGTATACAGCTTGATCATTATAAGCTGGCAACATATGACAGTAACTCTAGAAGCTACATTTAGTATTATAGAAGTCAATCAGTTCCTCTTAACCATTCTATCTAATATCAATTTTAACCACCGAATGATAAACGCAATTTCAAGGGCACCATAGTTATGAAGTGATTAGAGGATAGCGCATCACTAATGCTGTTTAATCATTTATATGATTAAAAATTTAATATAATTCTAACTGTGCATTGCTACTCATATAGACTTCCCATATAACTTAGACAGCAATACCAGCCACGCTTTAATAATATAATATTCTACATGGCCAAACCTAAACGCTAGACCACCCTTAGATGTATGTTTAAATTTTATCTCTTCTGGCTGATTATCCAGTCTTTTCCCTGATAACGATTTCACAGAGAACCTTTCTATATACCTGTCCAGTATTTTTTTGTTCACATTAATAAGAGAGGCTAATTCGTACTGCACTATTTTATTTATTTTGACGCCAGCATATATAACTTCCGGTTTTGCACTTATATTGTCTCCGAGTCGATATGTTGCTAATACATTTGGAATATTTAACGTTTTATTACCCAAAGCGATTTTAGAAAAAAACACATAGTCAGCACAGGGATAAAGATTGCTATCAAACCCACCTATGGAGATAGCGATATCTTTTCTGATGAGTAAACCGAGAGAGCCGTTGTGCGGCATAGCAACAAAATAGTCAATAGCACCTAAAGATCTTATTTGAGTGGAAAATATTTTATTAATTAACTTCTTAATACAATTGTAGATCTGCCGAAATGAAGAAACAGGGGGTGTTTGGTTTTTTATGGTCCTGGGTCTAACACCACAGGCAACTATAGTTACTCCATGGTGTTCTTTAGTAACAGCATAAAGCTGTTCAAGCCAGGAGCTATCAAGTAAATCATCATCATTTAAAATTGTTAGCCATTTACCCCGCGCTAATTGGAGACACCTATTCCAGTTGCCATATAGTCCTATATTTTCTGCATTTTTATAGTATCGAAAATTTGTAAATCCTAAACTTTTAGCCACTTCGATGGTCCGCTTGATAGCGGCATCATTTTGATCATTATCAACAATAACAATCTCAAAAGATAACGCTGTCACTTGAGCTGTTGCTGACCTTATTGCATCAATTATTAATTCTGATCTCTTATATGTTGGTATCATTATAGATATTAAAGGCGAACTATCCTGACAATTGTCATAAACCAACTCGCTCTCAACTTTTGCATCCACAGCAAATCCGTCAACGTTATTTGAAAGACTATTAAATAACTGCATCATTGAGTACTCGACTTGTAAGACTGCATCGTAAGTTCGACCGCTTTTTTACCACTCATTAGCGCTTGATTACTCCAAAAATATTCCCACTCACCAAATCTTCCCGCGGCGACAATATTCTGCGATTTAAGCCAATCTAACACTATATCTCTTCGCTCTTCCATGCCGAGATCAAAAATTACATTTGCCAAAGATACATGCTTATGGTGCATGAATATAACTTCAGATTCATTACTCACTATCCCCATACGTTTTAGAGCCATCATAGTATTTTCTTTCATCTCTTCGGGTGAATTTAACTGAGGCCGGGCAGGAGACGAATAAATTTCAAATTGCAGTGATGAGCAGCCATCCGGAACATTACTTCCTGATTTAATACCTGGCGAGTGCGCGCGCGCAGCCAAAATATCATCATCATAAATATAGAACCATAGATGAGGCTGAATTTGAGGGACATTGAATCCTACGGATATGAGATCAATTGAAGTTGCCATTAAAGAGGACGCTGCAACCACAACTGAAGGCGGAACATCATCGATCATTTCGATTAATTTAGGTAAAGGTAAAGTATTGATGATCCGACGATATTGGGTCGACGTGCCGTTACTAAACCAAATCTGGCGATTTAAAGTGTCGATCTTAACTACTTTATGGTCTAGTTGAATCTCTATATCTGCCAGCATTGGATCTAAAAATGCCCGATACCCGCCCGTTTTGGGATAACGCATTTCTTTAGCATAGTAGTAATCGGGGGTCACATCAGTGAATGCACCATGCAAGACCTCTTGCAAATCGGCTCTTCTTACCCTGTCACCCACCCATTGCGTACCTAGTTTATCGGCAGGCATAGTCCAATATTTCTCGGTATACGGTAAAGCCCATTTAGCTGATATGCCCTCTCCGTATTGATTAATTAGCCAATCTTTATAGGTACTAATTTCTATATCAGGCTGTGCAACCAACTGTGAAATCAAACTTACTTTTTCGGCAATCGGTAGCCTAAATAAATTATTATGCACTGGGTGCTTGAGCCAATCAGCTTGATCCCAACACCAGGACTCGGGGCTGTGAGTTACAAACGGGGTTTGATCAAAAATATCTCGGACAGTTTGCTCGGTAGCAAATGATAGATGAATGGCCTGGTCAAATTGAAAACCATTAACTTCAAACC
>CAJQKX010000109.1 GCA_905479025.1 uncultured Paraglaciecola sp. | reverse complement strand
CGGACTAACGCCGTTCGACTATATGATGCATTTACTTGAACAAGTCTCGGTTCAAAACACCGATATCGAGCCACTGCTACCATGGCGATTTGCTAAAGACTAGGTGGGATTGCCGGACGCTTACATTCTAACGGCAGATAGAGTAACTGTTTTTTTGTGGCAGACAACGCGGAGCGCACAATGGCTAAATCCTCATCCGTAACCTCAGGACGATAAACATTGATCTGTTTTGAGGTTGGAGCAGATGTATCTACGCCCACACCATCGCGGCATTGATTGCTACCCTGGCCCCGCGCGCGGCTCATAACTCGCGGACAGTTGCTCAATACATCAGGGGAACCGTTTGCATCCACGGCAACCACCTCTTCAAAAATAATCCGCCCCCCATAATAGGCTTGCCCAGCATTAAGATATATAGGTGCAATCTTATCGCTAAGCAGATCATGTACTTTTGCATCATCTTTATTCATGCAGGTTACATCACCAAAAGTATAAGACCCTGAAGGCATCTCAACTGCGGCAAAGGCGCTTGAGCCATATCTGATGTGTTGGCGGGTATCATCTGCCTGTGAAATGAGCTCAATGTCTAGGGTTTCGCAACTTAAATTGCTGGAGACCTGTAAAATATAGGTCGCCGGAAAGGAATTTGCAGAAATAGCTACAATCGGAACGGTTCCAAGAAAAAAAATGATAGAAAACAAAACTAAACGGTCCATGTGAATACCTAATGTTTATACTGGGGTAATTTTTAACATAGTGATGCAGCAAATACTAGCTACACCCCATTAAAATAGCCATCGATGGTAGAAAACGTTTCATACCAAAAATGGACTCTAGTTCTTTAGATGAAGTTTTTTCCATGCCCTTACACACAATTATTAAGTCGACAACACCATCATCTTTTCGCCTTCCAGACTATTTAATTCTAAAGCCCAAATATCTTCGGGTCAGGTTCATTGAAAATCAGCATAGCTGATGCTTTTAAGCTATTGAGTTACCCTTAACGTATTATCTTGGCTATCCAGTTAATTTCACATGAGGGCAATTAAATGGACATCCATCTTAGGAGAGAAAGGTAATCGGTTTTTCGATATCCGTTCTAGTGGTTCCGCCACCACTTTACCGGACTTTAAAGAATCAACACAAAAAAGGTCTTGGGTTATACCAAGACCTTTTTTAATAATTGGTGCGGATGGAGAGACTCGAACTCTCACGGCCTAAGCCACAGCCCCCTCAAGGCTGCGTGTCTACCAATTCCACCACATCCGCAATTTAACGTTTAACTAATTTGGTACATCGTCTTCTTTAGGGACTTCTGCGACAGGTACATCGGCATCGGAAGAAACCGGAATTGACTGCTCAGTCGCTGGCACATCAGAATCAATAGTTTGATCAGCCACAGGTACTTCTAGGTTCTGCCATTCATCTACAGATTTTTCTTTATCTGCTGTTTGATTTCCCAAAATCAGACTAATAACAAAAAATAACGTCGCAAGTATAGCAGTTGTTCTAGTTAAAAAGTTGCCAGATCCTGTTGAACCAAATACAGTATTTGATCCACCGCTACCAAAAGATGCACCCATACCGGCACCTTTTCCTTGTTGTATCAGTACAAAACCAATCAACATAACCGCTACGATCAAATAAACGATAACTAATATTTCATAAAAAACCATGTGCTGCCTCTACTGATTTGCCGCTTGACAAATACTTAAAAAATCTTCTGGATTTAAACTGGCACCGCCAATTAAACCACCGTCTACATCTGCCTGAGAAAATAACTCTTGGGCATTGTTACCTTTAACGCTGCCGCCATACAAAATAACTATGTTGGCAGCAATATTGTCGTCTTGTTTTGCTAAATGCCCGCGGATAAAAGCATGCACTTCTTGCGCTTGCGCCGGACTTGCTGTTTTACCTGTGCCTATAGCCCATATAGGTTCATAAGCCAAAACCACATCGGAAAATTGGCTGATGCCAATTTTCAGCAATACTGCATCTAACTGCGCGGCGATATAATCGAATAATGTGCCGTCTTCTCGGACATTTTCAGGTTCGCCTACACATAAAATAGGGGTTAAGTGAGCTTTTAATGCCTGTTCAACTTTTAGCGCTACTAATGCGTTAGATTCATTGTTATCTGCACGTCGTTCAGAATGACCAATAATAACATATTGGCAGTTAAACTCATTAAGCATGGCAACAGATACTTCACCAGTGTGCGCACCAGAGTCAAATTGGCTGATATTTTGCGAACCCAATTTCACTTTGCCATCAAAAAGTCCCAAATACGGAAAAGGCGGACAAATCACAACATCCATATTTTTAAGACTGGCACTAGCAAATTGTTCCTGCATTTGCTTAACCAATGCTTTATCGCCATTCATCTTCCAATTACCAGCGACTAACTGTCTACGACTATTTAATTGCACGTTATGCTCCGTCATGTTCTACATCACACCAATAAAAAAGCGCGCGAGATATTAACTAACCCTATGACAATATACAAGTAGCTGAAACTAATATTGCCCTGTAAACCTGACTAATCGGTTACTTTACGCACAGCATCAGCGATATGTTCGGCCCAAGTACTGGAGTCTTGTGCATCATTCGCTTCTACCATCACTCTAACCAGCGGTTCAGTACCACTTTTACGTAACAATACTCGCCCTCTGTCGCCTAAAGCTTTTTCTGCCTCTAACACTGCAAGAGTGACAACTTTGTCTTGAAGTGGCTTGGTACCTTCAGAAAATCTCACATTGATAAGTGTCTGCGGATATTTAGTCATACCTCGACTCAATTCATTCAAGGTAAGATCCGCGTGTAACATAGCAGCTAAAACTTGCAACCCAGCCACAATTCCATCACCTGTAGAAGCTGCGGTCAAGTTCAATACATGGCCTGATCCTTCTCCTCCAATTGTCCATCCTTTCTTTTTAAGAAGCTCCATTACGTAGCGGTCGCCTACGTTACTACGTAAAAATGGCACACCTAAAGCGCCTAGAGCCACTTCCAAGCCCAAATTACTCATCACTGTGCCTACTACCCCACCTTGTAAACGCCCCCTTTTAAGAGCATCTCTGGCAATAATATAGACAATTTGGTCGCCATCAATCACGTTTCCTTTGTGATCAACTAACATGATGCGGTCACCATCGCCGTCAAGGGCAAAGCCTAAATCAGCCTTATTTCTGAGCACACTTTCAGTTACCGCCTTCATTGACGTCGCGCCTACTTTACGGTTGATATTCACACCGTCTGGCTCTGTGCCAATCTCTATGACCTCTGCACCTAGTTCACTAAGCACATTTGGCGCAATGTGGTAGGTTGCACCATTAGCGCAATCGACAACTATTTTTAACCCTTTAAGTGATAATGAAGAAGGAAAATTGCCTTTACAAAATTCAATATAACGACCCGCAGCGTCTCCAATACGTGTAGCTTTACCCAATTTATCTGACGCAACACACTCCATGGGTTTGTCCATTTTCTCCTCTATGGCAATCTCGATGGCGTCATCTAACTTCATACCATCGGCAGAAAAAAACTTGATGCCGTTATCGTAATAGGGGTTATGAGATGCACTGATCACTATACCCGCCTCAGAACGGAATGTTTTAGTTAAATATGCTATTGCCGGAGTGGGCATAGGTCCAAGCAAAACTATATTAATACCAGCTGCTGACAAACCAGCTTCTAATGCAGACTCCAACATATAACCAGAAATGCGAGTGTCTTTGCCAATCAATACTTTATTGGTGCCTTGGCCGGCTAAAACCTTACCTGCAGCCCAACCAAGTTTCATCACAAATTCAGGGTTAATGAGGTTTTCACCGACTTTTCCACGGATACCATCTGTTCCAAAATATTTTTTATCGCTCATTATTATTCCTGCAAGCATTAATTGTATTAATTATTTTAACAGCATCTGTTGTTTCTTTAACATCATGAACTCTTATTATTTGCGCACCTTTTTGAGCAGCTATGGTCGCAACTGCAACATTACCAGCTAAGCGTTGACCCATTTCTCGCTGTAACAAATTTCCAATCATTGACTTACGAGACATACCTGCCAAAACAGGTACATTTAATGTTTGAAACTCTTCAAGGTTGGCTAACATATGGTAATTGTGTTCAAGTGATTTGCCAAAACCAAACCCTGGATCAACAAGTATTTGTTCGTCAGCAATTCCAGCTTTGCGACAAATAGAGATACGTTGCTGTAAAAATGCTATCACATCCTTAACAACATCGACATAATAAGGGTTTTGCTGCATCACTCTAGGTTGCCCTTGCATGTGCATTAAGCATACAGGTACTTTGGCTGCAACAGCAGCATCTAACGCACCTTTTTCCTGTAGCGCACGCACATCGTTGATGAAGCTTGCGCCTGCATTAACTGCTTCAGTCATCACCTGAGCTTTACTGGTATCTATAGAGATAATGGTATCAAAACGCTGACATATTAACTCAATCATTGGGATAACACGATCCAGCTCTTGTTGTATAGAAACGTTTTGAGCACCAGGTCTAGTGGACTCACCTCCTATATCAATAATATCAGCACCTTCACTTAACATTATGCCTGCTTGAACAAGCCCGTCTTCGAGCATATTAAACACACCACCATCAGAAAATGAATCTGGTGTGACGTTCAATATTCCCATCACTTTTGGTGTAGATAAATCTAAAAACTTATCTTTGCATTGCATAAACGCTCAACTTTTTATTCCCCGGGGCAACAGCCCTCATAAAAAAACGCCCTGCTGAATAAACAACAAAGCGTTTTAATTATACCCATTATTCTTAGTTAGTTGCGTCGCCTGGGTTACCTACATTAGGCTGAACTGGCTTTTCATCTTTTGTGTTTGTATCTACTACAGGGGCTCCGCCCGAAGGTTTGCCGCTGTCGTCTTTTTTGTCACGCACCCAATCTGCAGGAGGTCTTGGTTCTATTCGTGCCATTAGGTCATCAATTTGTTTGGCGTCGATAGTTTCATATTTCATCAAACAATCTTTCATTGTTTCCAAAACGTCTCGGTTTTCAACCAGTATCTTTTCTGCACGCTCATAGTTACGGTCAATGATAGATTTAATTTCAGCATCGATAGCTCGGGCGGTATCATCAGACATATTCTGAGATTTTGACATACTGCGCCCCATGAATACTTCACCTTCTTCTTCAGCATATAACATGGGCCCCATTTTCGAAGATAAACCCCATTGAGTAACCATTTTGCGAGCGATATCGGTAGCACGTTCAATATCGTTTGATGCACCAGTAGTTACGCCATCTTCACCTAAGGTCATTGTTTCAGCAATTCGACCGCCAAACAAACTAGAAATCATGCATTCTAGATGTTGCTTGCTGTGACTGTATCTGTCTTGTTCAGGTAAATACATAGTGACTCCCAGCGCTCTGCCTCGAGGTATTATCGATACTTTGTATACCGGATCATGTTCAGGCACCAAACGACCTACAATAGCATGGCCCGCTTCGTGGTAAGCAGTATTGGTTTTTTCAGCCTCAGACATCACCATGCCTTTGCGTTCAGAGCCCATCATGATTTTATCTTTGGCTTTATCAAACTCATCCATAGCGACCACTTTTTTGCCGGTGCGAGCTGCAAATAAAGCGGCTTCGTTGACCAAATTGGCCAAATCAGCCCCAGAGAATCCTGGAGTACCCCGGGCAATCAAACTAGCTTCAACATTTTC
>CAJQKX010000108.1 GCA_905479025.1 uncultured Paraglaciecola sp. | reverse complement strand
CACAACAACAGACTGCCCCGCCGCCAACAAGGGTACGGTTACATAGTCTTCAATGAGCAAACCACCACTTGCAGGGTCACCATCAAAATAACCAATTTCAACAGCTGTCAAATCATCCGTACCGGTATTTATCAGCGTAGCCGCCAATGTAACGCCAAAACCTTCGGCTGCGGGGTTTGGTGTAAAAACCAAATCCCTAAAGCTTACAGCCAAATTTGCACCCATAATTTGTTGCGTAGCAACTACTTTAGCTGCTTGATTATTAGCTATATTCGTTTCGGAAATTAGATTTTGAGGGTCAATATCAACAATAAAGTCAGAATCCCCATCAAAATCTGCACGCCATAAAATAATTTGATCAATGCTTTCGCCAGCATCTAAAGAAATCGTACTTGATTGAATTGTTTCAGTTCCGTTGTCATTCCTGATTAAAAAATTAACAGCAACATTATTAGCGGCCAAAGTGCCGCGGTTACGAATACGCACATCAAATTGCGCATCCTGATGCAAAATAACAGGTGTAGGAAACACCTGAATATCTTCTGTCATCACTTCTAAATCAATCGACGGCTGTGTCGCTACTTGCACTACCGCTCTATTATTATCCTCACTCTCTTCAGAAAAAATATTGTCAGGATCTAGAACAACTGTAAACTCACTAACACCCGCATTTAATAGGTCATAGACAAAATTGATAGCTGTTGTTGTTCGTCCAGGCACAGTAATCGTTTGTTGATCAATCAGCTGAGCTCTGCCTTCATCGGGGTTCCCGCGCCATAATTGAACAACAGCCTGATCGGTATCTTCCATACCAATATTACGAACATTGGCAACAAAAGCTAACTGTGTCGGTATTGAAGACGGCGTGTCTGGAATGACAGAAAGTGCATTAGTTGTGACCGCAAGGTCAACACCCGAAGGTGCCGAAGCAATGGTAAAAGATAAGGTTTGTTGATTATCAAAACGGGTCCTCTCTGATAATACATTCTCAGAATCTACGACAACATAAATCGTATGCTCTCCGGCAAGCCCTAAAGTATCCCAGTAAACATCAGCCGCATAAGAAGAATACGCGTTAATAGAAGGCAAATCGATTGGAGAGCCAATAGCGACTCCACCAGCGTCAGGGTCACCATCATAAAATTGTAACGCAGAAGCA
Source organism: uncultured Paraglaciecola sp. (assembly GCA_905479025.1). Next base: position 2,116 of record CAJQKX010000108.1, on the reverse strand, counting down.
CTCGCTAACAGTCGTGAGTCATTAGTAATAGTCGTTGACAACTTAACGCGATCACCATCATGCACAACTGCTTTATCAATTGTGAGTGAATCGACTTTTAAATTTGTCAGGCTAACTTGTTGGAGCGCATGAACGGCAAGCGCCGTTGTATAAATACTTCCGTCGAAATCACCAATTACCGATTGTCGACTCGCAATAAATTCTATAGCCAATAAATGATCAATATCATCAAGCCGCTCTGCATGGCTAAATACACTCAACGATAGAGCGGTTTCATGTACCGTACTGTTTGTGTTACCAAAACCGCCATCATTATTTTGATGATCCACCAGCCAAGAAAGCGCTTCAGTAATAACTGTGTCGGCCTGAGCATCGGTACTATCATGACGAGATAATAATAATGCTTTTACCGCTGTCGCCGTCACCATCAAGTCACTGGCCCCGCCTAGCTTAGAGCCCCAACCACCATCGGCGTTCTGGCTAGCAAACAAAAAGTTAACACCCGACTCTTGTAACGCCGATCGTGTAAGATTAAACGCAAGCGCCTCAACAACCATAGCAGTATCAAGCGGGTCACTTTCAAAGCCTTCTTGCAAGCCCCAGCCACCATCGCCATTAATACGCTCCGAGATTTGGCCTACCGCCTGAAGATCCAAGCCTGTGCCACTCAACCTCAGCTTTCGTACTAAAGAGTCAGTATCGGATTGAGATTGGTCGCTTAACCATTCAACCGCAGCAGCACCATTCGTAAATAATGCTCGATCTAACTCATCAAGCGTGGAAAAAGCGATCGCTGTATCTCGAATATTTGTCGACGCCTTATCTTGCCAATACCCCTCTGCATTTTGCTGAGCGCGTAACCAAGCTAATGCATCACTAATATTTAAACCATCTTCTCGTAACTCTGCACTTGAAGTAATAGCATCTGACTCTCCTAGCTCGGCAATAGGCAACGCCTCAGGATAGACATTGGCAACCCCCTGCCCGCCAGTCAAAATGGCAAAACGATCAACAAACGCCTTACGGAGATGCTTAATACCCGTAATAGACTTCTCATCGATCACTTCACCTTGGGCTGCAAGATAAATAAAACCAAAGCGAAACTCTTTTTGTGCATTTTCGGCAGCAGGAACACGCTCACCTTCAACGGCAATAATGTCATCAATCGAAATATTTTTAGCAACACCTGAAACAGTCACACCTGTTCTAGGAATATCCAGCCGAGAAAACTCATCATCAGTAGGTGTGATAAGTGACATAGGTGGCACTTGCTCTTTGGTATTAAAGCCCATTAGATAAAGATCAAGCGGGTTATAAAATCGTCGTGCAGCCACAGCTGTAAAGGTGCCATCGCCGTTATCACGCCAACGGTGGCCAAGTTGGACTGACGCATCAGAATCTAAAAAAAAACTCCAATGCGCATTTTGACGACCAAGAATGTCCTCACTTGGTTGACCGTTTTCATCTTGATAACGAACGAATATACCCCAGCGATGTAAAGTCTCATGAGCCATAGTGCTAATCACAGCCTCAAACTCTGGCTGCAATGGGTCATAGACTCTATCCGATACATTACCCATATCGATAAAACCTTGTAACTTACCATCACTCCCATACAGCAATGAATTATCAAACTGAGGTAAACCAATACCTTGGGTATCGTTTTTAACGCCATGATAAAAAGCTACGGTTTCTGGTGGCATTTGAAAATCAAACGCCGTAAAAACCACAAGAAAATCATAATTATCGGGATGATTTTTATAAAACTCATTAGCAATAACAGCGCGCGCAGGTGCATTAAAAACACCATTCTCAAGCGACGCATCGTAATTGCCAGAAAATCGCATAATGGATAGGTGATCACGATCTTCTACCTGCTCAGCAACATAAGCACCTTGAGGGATCGTAAATGGATTAACGGTGCTTAATCCGGAAGCCAATAGATCAGATGACCAATTACTGCAGAGCAATACACATAAGAAGGAAACAGCGAGTGAAATATTATGATTAACCCACCGTCGAGGTATAGAAAAATACGACGCTAAAATCTGACCACTACAAAGTTGCATTAAGAAATCCTTTTTTACTCTACTTTCTCATTTAATGTAAACGTTGC